>JACQWH010000030.1 GCA_016209345.1 Candidatus Uhrbacteria bacterium | reverse complement strand
CGCCCCTCACGGCGCATTGTAGCGCTTCGTTTTTCAGATCAAAACTCAGTAAATCATGATTTCAAAGGTCGAACACTAAAACAAACCAATGTGACATTTTAACTTCCCTGGGAATGTGACATTTCTACTTCCCGTTGACATCCACTGCGATAAATATTTACACGCAGAACATAGTGTGCTAGTATGTCGCTATGAAACGAAATTTTTCACAATGTAAGCAAAAATTGATAGTCATTGGCTGGCTCGGGCTGGCTGTTTTTGCTCTATACGCAAGCATTTTCTTTTTAAGCAGCCAGCATATGGCGCTTGTCACATCACCATGTGCCGGCATGTCAAATGCGGTGTGTCCAATACTCCAGTACGATCTGTTGAGTGCTGAATTTTTTATAACGCGGGTGGCGCAGCCGGAAATTCCGCACGCTATCAATACGGTAGTTATTGACACGTATATCATGACAGCGCTATTGTTTGCTTTGTTATCCTTTGTGGGTGCGTGGCGGCATATCCGCAAGCGGAACTATCTCTATAGGTTGGTTCATCGGTACATGCAAGCATTTTCACGCGGTATCATACAGAGCACCGTATACGCCTAAAAAAGCCAAGGATTTATACAGTTGGCGCATTTCGTTGTTGCCAGCTCCAGTGCTCGACAGTTCGATGGCCATCGGACCATCCAAATTAATTACTGGCGCCTAGAAATGCACTCAACTGTGTAAGTCCTTTCACGGTTTTATTCTTTTTTTTAGGACTATGTCACACCACAACAAAAATAATCTCAAAACGGCGCGCGTTATCATTTCCGGCATGACGTGCAAAAGTTGTGAGATACTCATCGAAAGAAAATGGAAAAAATTAGACGGCATGGTGAACGTACGGGTTGACCATAGTAAGGGGTACGCCGATCTTGTCTATCATAAAACACCCGAAGTATCCGCGTTGCGCTCTGCGTTGGGTGATACACATTATACCATCACTCCCTGGGACGGGAAAAAGAGCTCATTACCAAGGGCGGCTCATTCGTTTCGCAACTATGCCGAGGCGGGCGGGATCATGATTATCCTCCTCAGCATGTATCTGATTGGGAAAAATTTTGACCTCATTCCAAAGCTGTCGATTACCGAAGGGATGAGCTATGGATTTATTTTCCTTATCGGTATTGTTGCGGCGACGTCGACCTGTATTGCTGTCGCGGGCGGACTGCTCTTGGCGGCAACCGCGCGCTATGCCCAGCAGCACCCTGACGTAAAAGGGTGGAAGGCATTTAAGCCGGTTCTGTTCTTTAATATCGGTCGGGTAGGATCATATATAGTGTTTGGCGGATTGATTGGCTTTATCGGTTCGGCGCTGGCGCCCTCTCAGCTTCTGACGGGACTCATCACTATAGTCGCAAGTATCGTGATGGTTATTGTGGGCTTTCGTCTTCTGCATATATTTCCCGCGCTTGATCGGTTTATACCCCGGCCCCCAAAGGGCGTATCGCATGTTCTCCATGATTATGGAGAGCGACACCCGAAGATTGCTCCGTTTATTCTTGGCGCATCGACTTTTTTTCTGCCGTGCGGATTTACGCAAAGTTTGCAGCTCTATGTGTTGAGCCGCGGAAATCCGGTCGAAGGCGCGGTAGTGATGTTTTTCTTCGTGCTTGGAACGCTTCCCGCGCTCTTGTCGCTTGGCGCACTTTCCAGTTTTATAAAGGGAAGGGCGCAACATACCTTCTTGAAGTTTGCCGGATCACTGCTTGTGCTAATCGGGCTTATGACGGTGAATAATGGATTTGCGCTGGCGGGAGTGACGTTTCCCAAAATAGATCTTACGAGCCCTACCGCAAGCGCGCCCGTACAGATTCCCTCAGCGCGCGTGGAAAACGGGAAGCAGATTATTGATATGAGCGTGGAGGGTTTGGCCTATACGGTACCAAACTTCACTGTGCGGCAAGGCGTGCCATTTGAGTGGCGGGTTGACGGACGAAGGGCAACCGGTTGTGCGCAAATATTGACGGTTCCCGGCATGAATATGACTCAGTATCTTTCCGGGTCTGACGTCACCAAGATAGAATTCACTCCGTCTCGGACGGGGACGTTCGCGTTTCGCTGCGCCATGGGCATGACGACGCGCGGCGCTTCATTTACCGTACTACCAAATTCTTAAGTATGACAAAGACAATTCACGTCAAGGGCATGCATTGCGCATCGTGCAAAGATGTTATTGAAGATATTTGCCATGACAGTGCCGGTATCGTTTCATGCACCGTGAACACTGAAACCGGCGAGGTGGCAGTCGACTATGAGCATGAGGACAATCTTATTGAGCTGAAAAAAGAAATCGACGCTTTGGGGCAGTATACGGTCGAATTAACATAATTTTATGGAAACCATTACATTTACTATCGGCGGGATGCACTGTGCGTCTTGCTCTATTAAAAATGAGCGGGCGCTGAAAAAAATGATCGGTGTCAGCGACGCGGTTGTTAACTTTGCTACGCATAGCGCGACCGTGACGTACGACAGCGCGCTCGTGACTCCCGAACAACTCTATGGGACAGTGATAAAGAATGGGTACAAGGTGTTGAGTGAAGATTCGTTGCAGGCGCATAAGGATCATGCGAAGCACGAATTGAATACGTCGATGAAAAAGGCGTTTGGGGCGCTTGCGGTTGCTCTGCCCGCGCTTGTGTTGGCGATGGGTGGTATCTCTTTTTCAGTGCCAATCGGGCCGTATGACGCAAGTATCTGGCTCCAGATGATTTTTGGCAGCGTTGTCATTCTCGGATTTGGGTGGGAGTTTCATACCGGTATGGTGCAACAGACGCGGATGCGTTCGGCAAATATGGACACGCTGATTTCTCTGGGTACATTGGCTGCGCTTTTGTACAGTATGTGGGTGTTTGTGGCGGGCGGTACGGAGTTCTATTTCGAAACAGGCGCAATCATTACAGCATTCATCTTGCTCGGGAGATATTTTGAGGCAAAAAGCAGGGGGCAAGCAGGTGAGGCAATTGAGAAACTTGTGAAGATGGGCGCAAAGACGGCACGGAGGGTCAGGGATCAGGGGTCAGGTTTCAGTGATCAAGGAGCAGATGCATATGAAGATGTTGCGATTGAAGACGTGAAGGTTGGGGATATGCTGTTCGTAAAGCCGGGAGAGAAAATTCCTGTTGATGGCATCGTGATACAAGGAGAAACAAGTATTGATGAGTCGATGTTTACCGGTGAGAGTATGCCCGTATCAAAGAAAGAAGGGGATTCATTATTTGGCGCGACAGTCAATATCAACGGCGCAATCCGGATGCGAGCGATACATGTAGGCGCTCAAACGGCGTTGGCGCATATTGTTAAAATGGTGACAGAAGCGCAGCTGTCCAAGGCCCCGATTCAGCGCCTTGCAGATTCTATCGCTGGAATTTTTGTGCCAATTGTGCTGGGTATCGCGGTCATTACTCTTATCGGATGGTTTATCGCGACGGGCTCGCTCTTGGCAGGGGTGATTCCGGCCGTTGCCGTGTTGGTTATCGCGTGTCCCTGCGCTCTGGGTCTTGCGACGCCAACCGCAATCATGGTGGGGACCGGTACGGGTGCGCGTCGCGGTATCCTGATAAAAAACGGAGAGGCGCTTGAAAAAGGGCGAAGTATTGATGTTGTTCTTTTCGACAAAACAGGAACACTGACTGAAGGCAAGCCGAAAGTCACCGACATCATTTCTGCCGTTGCAGACGTTTCCGAAGATGATGTGTTGAGAATCGCCGCGGGTATTGAGAAATCCTCCGAGCATCCGCTTGCCCAAGCGGTCGTGAATGCGGCGAAAGAGAAGCAGCTTATCGTGACGAACGTGTCTTCATTTGAGAATATAAGCGGTATGGGGGTGCGAGGAAGCGTCGACGGGAAAGCCGTTCTGCTCGGTAATGCGCGACTCATGCATGATGAAGGAATCGACTGGTCGACAATGGGGGTGACAAAAGAACAATTGGAAGAAGATGCAAAGACCGTTGTGATGCTTGCGCGCGATCATGTGTTTATCGGCATGCTCGCCATCGCAGACACTCTCAAACAGGACGCGCTCCAAGCAATTGAATTACTGAGGACGCGCGGCATTTCTTCAATAATGATTACGGGAGACAACAAAAGAACCGGAGAGGCAATCGGGAAGAAGCTGGGCATTACGACTGTCTATTCCGAAGTCCTGCCACAGGAAAAAGGAGAAAAGGTCAAGGCGTTGCAGGGAGAAGGAAAAAGAGTCGCGTTCGTAGGGGACGGCATCAATGACGCGCCGGCGTTGGTGCAGGCGGATCTTGGCATCGCGATTGGTACCGGTACCGATATTGCCATTGAGGCGGGTAATGTCGTGCTTGTAAAAGGTAATCCGACAAAGGTTGCCGAAACGCTCGTTCTTTCGTCCGCAACATTTCGCGTGATAAAACAAAATTTGTTTTGGGCGTTTTTCTATAATGTCGCGGCAATTCCTTTGGCGGCGCTGGGCCTTCTCAACCCAATCATAGCAGCCGGAGCCATGGCGTTTTCCAGCGTGAGCGTGGTGCTCAACAGCTTGCGGCTGAAAAGAATTCGGTCATAACGGAGGTGAATAAAAAATACCCACGATGGCCATCGGGGGTATTTTTGAATATCATTGTGATTCATTTTTTTTCATCAAGTCCTTTTAGATCTTCGGGAAGATCCTCGCGATAGGTTCCTTGAGCCATTGCCTTGAGCATGTCAAGGCGTTTTTTATACTCCTCCGGACTTTCCCCCGGCTTTGGTTCGGAAATCGTATCGTCGACTTTTGGCATTTCCGCAACGCTTTCTGGCATACAGTTGTATAGTTACTGATTATACTTTTAATATAGCACAAAACCGGAGATTTCGCAATATCGCCACTTCAATCACGAACAGGTTATCCTTTGACCTTTTTTTTCTTGTGCGATATTCTGAGGGTGTGTTTTTAAACCCTAATCCCTAACCCCTGATTTCATGCTCACCCCCGAGGAACGAAGCAGAATAGAGCCGTTTGTGACGAATCTGGATTCGTCGGTATTCGGGTTTCAAAACCTGCCGTCGGTTATTTCCGGCGCTCTGTTCGGGCGGTATAGCCGCTCTGAACTCGGCGCGCGCGAATTGCTTGCGCGAGAGTTTCTTGGCGAAGGGCAAGAGTTTCGCGACGCGCTTACCGGCGAACTGAATGTTGGCGGCATAAGGATTGATCCGGCGAAAGCCGAAGGATTTTTTAGCCGCGTGCTTGACCAGTATGGTGACGACTCGGTTGCAGAGCTTGGCGGTACCGCCATTGCCGTTGAGAATATTTCCAATGTCCTTGCAAAAATTATTGAGGATCGCCGCATCGGACTTTCACCGTTGGAAAAATCAACGCGATATGTTCGTTTTGACAGAAAAGACGCGGCGGGAGAATATCCGTATGTTGTTGATCCGGATATCGATAGGGCGGGGCACACAGAGACGTATCGAACGGCGATGAACGCACTGTTTGATACATACACGGCGCTCATTGATCCCCTTATGGAAGAGTTAAAAATTCGTTTTCCAAAAAAGGACAACCAAAGCGATGGCGCGTATCGCGGCGCACTGCGAGGACAAGCGTGCGATGTTGTGCGGTATCTCTTGCCGATGAGCACGAAGACCAATGTCGGCCTGGTTGGAAATGGGCGCGCTTTTGAATACCTGATGTATCATCTTCGCGCGTGCGGACTTGCGGAGGGCGCGCGCATCGCGAAGGAAATAGATGATACGCTGGGATTTTTGATTCCGGCCTTTGTTAGACGCGCAAAGACCGATCGCGGACAGGGGAATGTGGACTATCTCGCGTCGCTTTTTCAAAAGCAAAAATGCCTTATCTCTCAACTCGTTTCAGATACGATAAAGGAACGCGAACATGAGGCAACCGTTCGACTCATTGACTTCGATCGGGATGGGGAGCAAAAGATTGCCGCGGCGCTGTGCTACGACCATTCAGATATGCCGTATGCTCAAACAAAGGAGTTCTTTGCCGCGCATCCGGAAAAAGTCGCCGAGATGATTGCCGATATTCTTATACCGCGTAAACACCGAACACACAAACCGCCGCGTGCGTTTGAACATACGCAGTATCTTTTTGAAATTACTTGCGACATCGGGGCATTCCGCGATCTTCATCGTCATCGCATGCTTACCCAGCAACGCCAAGGGTATACCACGCTCCGCGGCTACGCGATCCCTCAAGATATTAAGAATGCGGGCAAAGAGGGGGAGTATGCGCGCGCAATGGATACGGCTGCATCTGCATACGAAACAATCAAGCGCGACCTTCCGCTCCAGGCGCAGTATTGCGTGCCGTTCGGATTCCTTATTCGATTTATTTTTCGCATGAATGCGCGCGAGGCATACCATCTGTGCGAACTCCGCAGCACGATTCAGGGACACCCGAGCTATCGATATGTCGCCCAAGAAATGGCGCGCGAAATTGCAAAGGTACATCCCAACCTCGGCAAGGGCATGATGATCACCTGGGACGGATACGATGAGCTTGCCCGTGTCGCGTCAGAAATGCGTCAAGAACAAAAAGCCCGCTCGCGAGCGGGGTTGTGACGCTAACAAGATTGACAAATGAATAACCTTTGATATACTAAAAGTATACTTAATTGTATCGAAAAATCTATGGAGCCAGCATTGATCGGCGTCAAGCATCTTCAAACGCGTTTTAAGGACGTCACGCGAGCGGCACAAAAGGGCCAGTCCTTCCTTGTCATGAAGCATACGACCCCGCTTTTTCGTATTGAACCCGTCACAAAGAAAAAGGAAGCCCGCTATACACTTGATGATCTTATGACCATTCGGTTCACGAGCCGCGATCGCAATTTGAGCAAAAAAATTGATGACTATCTATATAACGTATGACCGTGTTTGACTCCAACGTCTGGATTGCGGCATTTCATGAATCGGACACCCTTCATCGACGGGCCGTGGAAGCTCTCAAAGAATATCAGCCACCGTTCGGTGTTCCTGAATATGTGCTCCTTGAGGTTGCAACAATTCTTGCCAAAAAAGCAGGAATGGGGCATGCGAAAAGGTTCGTTGAGATGATTTTTGATAATCGCGATTGCAGTATTCTTGTGACCGACGAATTATTTTGTCACTCAACTGCCCGCGCCTATATCAAAGAAGATAAGGCGGAGCTTTCGTTTGTTGACATGAGTCTTATTGTGCTTGCGGCGCATCATCAGGTGGTAACCTTTGATACGCATCTTGCCCGAAGGTTAAAACGCCGATAGCTATTATAACGATATGACAGAAGAATTCGATACGCGTTTTGTAAAATTTACCGGGGGGACTGAAGGCGATCGACTAAAAGAAGAGAATAAATTCTTTGATATTCAAAGAAAAAAGAGAAAGGATTACGAAGCGCTCGCGCTTGAACCGTCGGAACGCCAAGGGGAGATCATGCGGGTAACGCGCGAGGCAGTTGATCGCATTATTCTCGGCTATGGCGGAGACCCTTCCTTGTCGGTCGAGTATCGGGTGTTTCTTGTTCCTCATGGCGCGTTGAAAGCGATGAGTCAGGAATTTGCCGGCGCATATCTTTCTCATTTTGATCAGAGCATTATTATTGAGTGGCATGGCTCGGATATCGGTCTTGCAACGGGTCTTGCCCATGAACTCTTTCATGCGCGATCTCCAAAATCAACTCGCATCGACCTTGATCGCGATAGTATTGATTTTCGTTCGGGCGTAACATATAAGGAGAGAGGTGGAGAGGGTACGAGAAGGCTTGAAATTCTCGAAGAGGCAATTGTTAGTACACTAACCGAAGAATTTTATGAAGCGGTTGTGAAAAAAAACAAACTCTTTGAAGAAGAAGTGGAGGCGACAGATATTTTTAAACTATGGGCCGAACGATGGCTTAAGAGTAGAAACGCAGATTCTCAAACGATTACGATGCTCCTGGGCGAATTGCGCTATTTTCGTAATGCTATTTCTATAGCAAAAACACTCGAGAGCTACGAGTCAGAGAATAGCAAGTTCGATTACCTTGCAGGAGTTGCGGCCGGCCTTTGATCGGAGGGACTGCTTGTTTTTTCTTCCCGATACGAGGCACGGCAAAAATTAGAGGCCTTGCTTGCAGAGATTCGAGACGCATCGGCGGGAGAGTTTGCCACCACACATGACGTTTTTGCTGTTCTGGTGCAATCGGCTTTTTCAAAAAGTATGTCGCCGACAGTGCAGATGGTGGAGCGAACGCTCGGACGTCGCGCAGTTCGGCGTATCATTAAAGATTTTAGCGGGAAAATTAGCGACAGCAACAATAGCGAGTCACAAACACCTGCGCCTAATCCATAACGGCTAACTCTACGAATTCGTATATTCGTAGATATTCGTATTCGTAGAAGCTATGATTGTTGTCCTTGCAGATATTCGCAGCAGTCACAATGTCGGTTCGATCTTTCGCACGGCAGATGCCGCCGGGTGTACACAACTCTACCTTTGCGGCATTACGCCATGCCCTCGCGATCGGTTCGGTCGAAGCAACGCGGAGATTTCCAAAGTCGCTCTCGGCGCGGAAGAATGGATACCTTGGGAATATGCGCGGTCGTGTGTACGGCGCCTTACTCGTTTGAAGAAAGAAGGGTATACGATTCTCGCGCTCGAACAGAGCAAGCATTCAGTACCATATGCAAAAGTACATATTTCAAAAAAACAGTGGACAAAAACAGTACTGGTTGTCGGTAACGAGGTAGCCGGTCTTTCACGAACAATTCTGCGAAAAGCAGAAACCATCATTGAAATCCCCATGCATGGGAAAAAAGAATCGCTCAATGTCGCCGTCGCGTTCGGGGTTGTGATATTTTCGTTGAGAAGATAATCGTATGATAAAAAATTCTGTCATCTCGAACACCATGAGAGATCCGCATAGTCCGAAGCGCTGCGATACTTCTTGCGGTGCCGGGAACGACATTATTTTTCACTCCCTCAAGTCGTTAAAACTCGCACTGCTTTTAAAAACAGGAGCGATTGGCGTGATCCCAACCGATACCATTTACGGCATTTCCGCATCGGCGCTGGACAAAAAGGCGATTGAGCGGATATATGCCATTCGCGGGCGCGACCGAGCAAAGCCCTTTATTGTTTTGATTTCCTCGCTTGATGATATCGCGCTCTTTGGCACTTCCCTGACAAACAGGACGCGAGAAGATCTGATGCGTATATGGCCGGCACCGGTCAGCATTATTCTGCCATGCACGAGTAAAAAATTTCACTATCTTCACCGAGGCATAAAATCAATGGCATTTCGCGTCCCGGCATGGGCTCCATTGCGTACGCTTCTTAAGAAAACAGGACCGCTCGTCTCGACAAGCGCAAATCCGGAAGGGGAAAAACCGGCAGAAACCATTGGGCAGGCAAAAAAGTATTTTGGCACATCTCTTGATTTTTATGTGGAGAAGGGCATGATAAGAGGGCTTTCATCCACCGTACTTCGACTGACAAAGGATGGGTTCGAGGTGCTTCGCCATGGGGCGGCAAAAAAAGAACGCTTATATATCGAAAAGCAGGGCTCATATGTCAACACCGGACAAAAATCAAAAAGATGGTACTTCTGACCGCGGCGTCGACTCCGCTGAACATCTGCCCACCGACGAGCAGGGAACACCGGAGAGCGAAAGCGAGTACGCGCTTGAGCTTTTGTCCGATGTGCGTGCGACGCTGGAGGCGGAAGGAGAGGTGGTAAACCATGCGGCGCAAGCAATTGTCGATTTTGCGATAAAACCTCTTTCCGGTGATGGCATGGAGGAAGGAGGGCGTATTTTTAGGGACATTCAAGAATTTCAGCGAGCGGTATACGGGCGCGATGAAGCAGTGTTTCAGTTTGAGGCGTTTTTCTCGACGGCAAAAGCCCAGCAAGCCCAGATAGAGAGCATGGCACTAGCGACGCCGATTGATTTTCAAAAACTTGAGGCACTGCTCGCGTCGTTTTATGAACTTTTGGCAAAGGCGCATCAGTTTCTCGATCGCGCGCATACGCTCTCACGGCAAATTGCGAATGGATATTCGTATTTGCGCATTGACCATGAGACCTCTCACCCGGAACTGGTTGAGGATCCTCAAGGAGCGGTTGTGGATTTGACCAAGAAGCGCGATGCGGTACAGCAGCGCCATATCGGACCCTTTCGTCTTCCGCGTTTTCTTCAGCGTTCCGATGAGAGTAATACCCTTACCGATCAGCTGAACCAAGCCCGTACTTTTGCGCGCATAAGCGAGCTGGCAAAAAATATCACCGATATTCCGTTACAGGAGACGCTTTATGCCATGCAAACTGAAACCGCCGATGCCGCATTTGAAAAAATACGTCATTATGAGCGCGATGCATACCGCGGATATGATCGGTCTGCAGAGACACTCACCAGTGAGTCTCCGTATACAGACGGGAAGAGCTATCCTCTTGCGTATGTATACAGCGCATTGCTGCGGCGAACGCTGATACAAGGCATGGAAAAAAATATCGATGATTTTCGAGAATGTATTCAGCCATTGGGGCCAGACGCAACGTATCGTTATTATAAAAAGAGTAAAGCAGGTGATGCGATAACCGCACTCCTTCGATCCATTGAGGATAATAATAGGTTTACAATGCGGCAGCTTTTTGAGGGCGGTCCGGGTCCCGCTCTTGCCGCGGCAAAGGAAGACGAAGTGCGGGCGGTGCTTGGCAGCGATGCCGTTGACGAAACGATTCGTGAATTGCATCGCGTGATGCTCGGTCGGTTGTATCACTTTGATGTGGGGTCTGACATTTCGAGAAATATGGTAAAGACAATAACACCATTCCACGATCACGAGTCGATGGGCGCATTTGTCGCGCTTTCTCTGATGAAGGATGCGGCATGGAATTATCCACAGAGCGCCGGAGAAGAGATCGTCTCTGCCCTTGGGGAAATTCCCGACAATGAGCACGAGACGTATGATCAACGCATCCAGCGCGTTATTGACGCCCTGCGAAACGATCCAACAATTTTTAAGCGCACCATTGAAAATCCTCAACTTGCTGAATTCAAAGACGAAATGAGAACCGATCCTCAGTTTATTATCGAGGTGGCGGCAAGCTTGGAGTTTTCTCCGATACGAGAGATTGTTCTTGGGACATCACAGTACGATAATTTTTACGAGAAGACAGGCGTCTATACGATGTCCGAGAAGGCCGCGCGCGATGTATATGGCGAAGCATTTGACCCATCTGTATTTCCTCTGCGTAAAGGAAGTTCTGATTTTGATCAGCATTTTTTGAGGACCACAGAACATATACTTGGCAAAAACGATATTCAGGCCGGAAAAATCCATGAAGACACAATTGGCTTTGAACATCACCCACACACATATAAAGAATTTATTCGCGTTCCGCCCGAGCGAATGGCGTATTATCTTTCCAAACACGGCTATCCCGATACGTTGTTTGACCCCGCGAATGGAAAAGTGCCGAATCCCGCATTTGAACACGCCGCATCATTGATTGTTTCATATGCCGTAGATCAGATCGAAAGCGGAGATGTGAATAGCGATAAAACTCGTTTTTGGTGCAATGTCATTGAAAAGCTTGATGCCCCGCTTGGCCAGAAGGAGTTGAGCGCACTTTCCCGCGTTATCAGAGAGAGCACGCAAGAAAAAAGTAAAAAGTCGGCAGAACAAGCGCTTATGAGTCGCGTGCGCGTGGGTGATAGTACTGCGTTAGCTGTCGTTGCAGATCTCATACCACAGTTCAGCGATGCGGTGTTTTCCTCCATTCCGATTGGCGATCTTTTAAAAAATTTAACAGAAAGCGCCTTGACAGAATTGGATGAAAATCAGGCATATTTTTTTCTGCATACGCTTTTGCGCACCGATGACGTGCTTGCCGATGCTGATATATCATCGCTCGTCACACAGGACTATCGGAAAAATTTCGAGCATGCAATGCAGCGGTTTTGTACGGAGCTTTCCGACGCATCGGGATCGATTCTGGGATTTGAGCAATATGTTCGATCTCCTCACGTATTGCGTTTTATCGCGCGACAGCCCCATAAAATAGAGGAGGTATTGCAGTGGCCGCAGATGACACCCAATCTCTTTGAACATTTCAAGCCCGGCGGACTTCTGGCACATAACATTGACCAGGTGACGCGGGATATTTTTTCAAACGGCGATTTCTTGCGCCGCGCGCGGGAAACAGAACAGTTTCTGACAAGCTATGTCCCATATTGGAAATTTCTATTTTTCTATACCGATCGGCGGCTGGGAGGGGAGCTTGCGTCTGCTGTCAGCAGATACCCCGTGAGCCACCTCGAAGGAAAACCATTAAAACGACTTGGCATTCGGCGGCTGGAAGCAATGGTGCGTGAGCCCCATGTTGCCCGCGACGTCCATGACGGCACTGTTGATTCCATACCCTTCAGCATGTTTCATGGGACTTATAAACGAATCATATTCCGTGATTATCTCAGGCGAACGGTAGAGACGTCGCGATCGGACAGCGCAAAGGCCCATGCCGATAGGCGGAACAGACGCATGGCATCACCAACACTTTCATTGGAAGGGAATACGTACGTTCATGCCTCTGCCGTTGATAATATTTCCAGCATGCTTTTGAACGGCAATCTGCCCCAGGAGGCGCTGGGCGAGAGCGCCGGAAAGGATAGCTATCCGTTTCATATTGATTTTTCGCACATCGCGAGCGCTCCAACAGGACAGTCGTCAGTAGGAGATCGGCTTAAGGGCTCGTACTCGAGGAGCCATGGCGTTGTAGGGCGGTTTGGCGAGAAGGGTCAACTCTATTATCTCTATGACAGGACTTCTGCCCATGGGTGGGAAGCGGGGAAAGAGTATCATGCGGGTGAAGAGAATGGGGCGCCTGATCGTAGACACGCCTTAGTCCTGGGGGGAATTCCTTCAACAGAAATTTCCGGCATTGTTGTCGCCGTGCCGGAACAGTCATTGGCGCTTGCCCGTGAGGCAGTCATGGAGCATGGGTGCTATATCCCTCTCTATGACATGGACGGGAGAATGTTGTTTTCTCCGCAGGAATACGACGCCGCTCGAGCGGAGAATAATATGTCAGTCCCCGTCGAGGTATGGGATTATTCGCAGAAAATCGGTGAGGCCCGCGGAAGTAATCCCGGCGGAACGTTTGCCGTGCAGACGCAGGAGGGATTAAAGCGGTATTATGTGAAAATGCGGCCGCCGCAAGAAGCCGAACAGATGTGGAGCGAACAACTCGCAGAACTGATATATCGTGAATTGGGTATTCCCGTTGCTCATACGAGGATTGTGCGCGTTGAAGGGAGCACCGGCCATGCATCAGAACTATTGCCGGAAGACGCAGATCAAAATCGCGATCAGCTGAAAAACGGATTTTTGGCCGATGCGCTGCTTGCAAATTGGGATATCGCAAAATCAGACAACTCGCTTATGAGCAACGGTGTACTCTATCGTATTGACAATGGAGGGGCGCTGCTTTATCGCGCGCAAGGCGAACGGAAAGAGGCAGCAAAATTTTCCGGTACGGTAGGCGAGCTGGAAACGCTTGCGTACGCATATCCGAATGTGACGCGGGATGACATCAGTGCGCAGCTTGCAGTGTTGAAGGAACGATGTACCGACAGCGCGATAGATCGGCTTGTTGACTCGGTGCGCCTTGCAGGCAGCGACAGAGATTTTTTGAAACGCACGTTGCGTGAGCGACGCGAGTATATCATAAACCATTTTGAAGGAGAGCGGCACGCGCAAAAGCCCGAACAGAAAGATGCGACACTGGAGACATTGTTATCCGGCGAGTATCTTGATGATGAGGAAATAATCCGTCACGTTCCCGAATGGAGTCATCTCGTCGGAGAGTCAGGGTATCAGCATAACGGCGTATTGCTGGGCGGACATATCAAAGAGGCGATTGTAGCGGTAAAGGCGCTGCCTGAGTTTGACGGGCTCTCAGAAGATGAAAAGCGACTCGCGCTTGTCGCAACATTTTTTCACGATTTTGGAAAACCGACGGGGAGCGCGTCAGAGCCGGTGGTGCGCGACTTTGATCATGAGCTTCCCAGCGCGCAGATTGCAGGCCGGTACATGAAACAGTGGGGCTACAGCGATGATGACACCCGCCATGTTGTACAGACAATACTGTACGATGGCGTTGCGTCTGACATTGCGCGGGGAAAAGTGCGCGACCAGAGCAAGAATATGAGCCCGCAAGAGTTTGCCCGCGCGCTTGACTATAATCCGGCAACGCTGCGCATTTTGCGCGCGGTAAACCGCGCCGATGTGGTGGCAACGGTTGGAGCCGGACGGTTTGGGGAAATTGAGAGGGCGTACAATGCGTTTTTTGATGCGGCGCTGGAGGCACGTTCGCTATGAGAGAACACAGAGATATTATCGTCATTGGTACCGTACAGGGAATAGGGTTCCGCGCATCGGCGAAAAATCAAGCGGACCGACTTAGCATTACCGGATTTGTGATGAATTGCCAAGACGGGTCGGTTTGTATCGAGGCCGAAGGGGAACAGGTTAATTGTGATGCGTTTGCGCACTGGTGCTGTGATGGGCCGCCTGAAGCTCGGGTTGAACATATCACGAACGTTCAAGGGGAATTGAAGGGGTATACAACGTTTGAAATACGGCGGGGGCATGTAATGTGTCTTGTGCAAATCATTTACAAAAACCCTAAACCATGGTATAGTTATGAATAGGCGGGAAACAGCTCGCCTTTGTTGTCTTATGCCAGTAAAAATCTCGTTATTTTCGGCATGGGACAGCAAGGGCGGATCCTTGCCTTTGGATTTCTGTTAAAGGCGCACTGCCTTTAACAGATACAGAACCGGGAAGGAGGTGGAGACAACCGTGCCAACTTGTCCACACCGTCCTGCCCGGACCCCGGGTCCCGCCTCCCCAAAACCGCAGCCAGGCCTTCTTATGAGTAAGAAGGGGGTGAGCACAGCGGATTTGAGTTTGATGGCGGGCCCGGGGATTTTCTTTTAGGATAAAGGATTTCTTGAACACAAAAGTTATCCACAATAAATGTTTGATTATTTCATTTTTTCGTGCTATACTAATTAGTGGACTTCAAATAAGTATACAAGGTATGAACCGCCAAGCGCGTTTGAACAATCAGAAAGCAATGACCCAGGAAGCACAGTACTTCCTTATTGTGGTTGCGCTCATGATTACCCCTTCTCACGCCGGGCTCGGTTCCACCGCACCATAAAGGATTCAGAAGCAAAGGAAGAAAACAAAGAATCAAGGAAACCAAAACCCGGCACCCAGAAGGCCCGGGTTTGTTCTTTTTACGATAGAACTCACGAAGTTGTCGTCATCCCCGACCCCGTATCAAGTACGGGGCAGGCCTTCACGATCGGGGATCCAGTAGAGAAAATCAATATATTGTTTGTCTGGATTCCCGCCTTCGCGGGAATGACAATCGACATAAGATCTTGAGTTTTATCAAAAAGTTTCCTCCTTCCGAATGTGTGTGTGGGTCTGCACGGGACCCCTACCCACTTAGAAGGGAGGAACCTGGTGAGTCCCTCCTTTCTGCATTATCACTTCCTTGCTACAGAAAGAAAGGAGGACGCTGTGCACGGCAGCGCCTCGGGGGCCACCACCAGGTTAGGTTCTACGCATCCCGAAACCCTGAGGGGTGTCATGGAAACGGTCGATCCGAAGGTGGGAATAACCAATTCCCAAGTTCGGGCGGCGATCGAGGTCCTCTATGGGGCGGATGACGTTGATCGTGTGCTTGCACACAACAACGTCATGGTCGGGCCTGATTGGACCGTCCACGTGACCCCTAAGGGGAAGTGGGAGAAGTAGGACGGGATTTTGGGCGGTCGTGTTGCAAGTCAACCGGCCGCCTCCCTATTTCCAGATTAATTACTTTGAATTACGAAATTTCCAATAACGCCCGCGTTGTTATCCCGAGCGAAGTCGAGGGATCTACGTTTTCCTTTTAACCGCATAGATTCCTCCACTCATTACAGTCGGTCGGAATGACAAAAAGTGGCGTTTCGTAATTCAAAGTTCGTTTTACCTTCACGAGAGAGGGTGATATACGATCTTTTTGAGACGAGTTGGTACACATGATATTTTGCGTAATCCGTAAACTTTCGGTGATTGCAAAAACGACTCACTGTGATACGCTTGCATATATGGAAATCACAAAGCTACAAAAAGAGAGCATCGCGGAAATAGCAAAAAAGTATGGGCTCACACTCGTGCTTCTTTTTGGTTCGCAGGCGCGGGGAAAGACACATCGTGAGAGCGATATTGATATCGGCTTTCTTTCAGAAAAATCCATGATGAGTTTACGGGAGATTGCGGACATTGAATTTGAAATGGCCCAGAAGACGAAGATGTCCAACGTAGAGCTCGTTCGTCTTGCGGGTATGTCATCTCTTTTCCTTCGACAAGTTATGAATGAAGGAAGAGTCCTCTATGAGGACAAGCCGGGAGTATTTACATCCTTTGCCAGCTATGTGTTTAAGCGATTTGTCGAGGAGAAGCCCCTCCGCGATTTAAAAAAACAGTCGCTTCAGACATTTAGTTCTGTTTAATAGAGTGAGGCCACTATGATCAATCGAGATGTCATCGAGAGCAAGCTCAGCGATATCCAGCGTTACTTTGGGGAGTTGGAGCCGGTCTTGAAATTTTCTCGCACAGAAATTTTGGATGACCCGCTGAAAATTCATACTGTCGAACGGCTTTTTCAGCTTATCGTTGATACCGCGCTTGATATTAACACACATATTATTATTGAATCATCATTTGGCGTTCCTGACGACTATCAGAATACATTTGTCGTGCTTGGTGAGCAGGGGATTCTCCCAATGAGTTTTGTGAATCGTATCGCACCTTCGGTAGGACTGCGCAACATGATTATCCATCGATATGGCCATGTCGACCTCAAGCGTATGGTTGATGACATTCAAGGCGAGATGGGGGACTATCGAGAATACACGAAACACATCCTTGATTTTTTGAAAAATAAAAAAATGTGAAATCCGTAAATTTGACAGGTTTTTAGTGATTTGGTATACATAAAGTATATGGAACAGACACGTCGTAATACAATAGCAGCAGCACGGTACTTTTTTACCCATCCATGGCTCGGGATGGTGTAATTTTCGCTGTTTCATAAACGAAATACAAAAAACCACCCCGAGTCGGGGTGGTTTTCTTTTTGTCTTGCAGTTTGATTCTTGTGTTTCTCGAGTGGATTTTGAGGAGGAATCCATAGAGGAATGCAGGAAGACGACTACAAGGAGGATTGTACCATGTGGATCGGTGGAACGTGGGTGCAGGATGGGTATTTTCGTCGAGAGAAGGAGAGCGCTGGAATGACGACACGGCAGGATAATCCTCCCCATGACGAGGTCGGGCGGGAAACGACCCCTCTTGAGAAGGCGGGGTCGGCGCAACCCACGCGCATTCGTAAGACCAGCCCGCTGGGTGGCGGCGGAAAGCGGGAGTCCGCCGATCTCGGCGGGATCTGGAGGAAGTCACTCTCTCGCGGGCCACGCAGAGAGGACCACTGCAAGTAGTCGTAGGAAAGGAGGTTTCGGTGGTCGCAAAGCAACAGCTCTGCGACCACCAACCAAAATAAATACGGAAGGTTCGTACGAGATACTTTCAAATGAAGGTGGCTCGCATGAGTCCTCCGCCAAAGGGCTCTTGGATCGACGGATCTCGTTTAGGAGGGAAATAGGGTATGGTTGGCTCGCTAAATGGTCTCCATGTCGTCCGCGAAACCGACGGATTTGCGTCCGTTGTGGTACTGGATCCAGCGCTCTATAGCATTACCTTCGGGGATGCTAACAAGAGCGCGATTTTCACACGGACTGGTGAGGAGATGGCAAGGCTCTTCGAATCTCATTACGTCAAATTCAGGCGGAGGATCGTCGGTGAGCAGGTACTCGCGGTGATCGTCACTCTGACGGGCGAAATGACAGTGGAGCTCCACCGTGACGCCGTCTCGGCGGTGAAAGCATTCGAGAAACACATGGCGGACAAGCAAAGCGCGTAAAGAGAGGACGCGCACGCAAGATTTGGGGGGTTCACGCTGTGTGGCCCCTCATTTTAATTGACATAAATGTTTCATTTTGATACAAATAAATAGAAAAATGAAACAATTATGAAAACAAAAAAGCGACTGAGCGCAGTGCTGGATATTATTTCAGCAAATACGACTACAACCAACAGCGATCTTGTCAAAGCGCTTGGGGATATCTCGCGCATCACTATCGCCCGTGACTTGCGGGCGCTGCTTGCACAAAAGAGAATAGAAAAGATAGGAGGCGGACGATCTGTCGCGTATCGGCAAAAGCAGAGACCGCCGGAAGATTCCCCCGCGCAGGAATTCGTCTTATCTCATGCGCAGCTTTTTCAAACACCCATAGATATTGGAGGGCGGGACATGATCATTGGGTTTAGTGAGGCGGCATTTCGCAAGTCACGCGATCGATTGCAGGAGCCAGACATCGACTCACGGTTGAATGCGCGATTACCGTCATACTTTCTTCCCGCCGTGAACATTGCGCGGATGCAAGAAAGGCGTCCCCGCCTTATTATTGTCAGCGGCATCTATGCTGCGCTGAAATGGAGCGCACATTCCGACGCACAGCGAAAAAGGATGTTGATAAACAATAATCTGAAGATCGATTTTCTCGAAAAGTTCTTTGAACGATTTTTTCCCGACACGTTTTCTTTGGTGGAATTCCGCCGGTCTGTTGATTTCCTGAAAATATCCGACCATAAACTCGAGCTGCTTTGGAATGTGTTTGAAAAGAAATATCCGCGCGAGCTGGAGATTGTCAAGAAAAAACTTTTGCAGTATAAAAATCCGAAGCTATTCGCGCAGTGCCAGCCAAGCGAAGAAGAGATTCGATCGTTGATGGTGGCAAACAAGGCAGTGCTGCGCGATGCGTTTAAGTATGCGATTGTCCACCTTTTTGCCTTTGCCGACGTAAACCTTAGCGTTGATTTTGCGCATAACCCGCGGGGATACTGCTCTGTTGGGGAGCACAACGAGGCGATATTCAATATCGTACGCCGTATTGGCTATGAGATATTTAGGGAAGTGGGCGAGGCGATTTTCGACCAGGACGTCTTTGTGTTCGATAATATGAAAATAGCCATCAGTGATGCGAAAAATGCGCCGCCCGCGTATAACGGCGCAGTACGTGGCAATGGCGGATTGCGGAGCATTGACGAGGTGACATACGAAAATGGATACCGGATGGAGTATTACGATGCGCGTGAACGCCTCAAGCCGTTGATTGACTACCTGTATCGCATCATCCCGAAAGAAAACTACGAGCAATTTTGGAATGGGTATAAAAAGAGATATTTCGATCTCAAGAATCGCTACGAAGAAGCATATGCAATGCAGGATGCTGAAACTATAGTTGACCATGCGCGCGAGGAATGATAGGGTAGGCACATGAATAAAAAAATTTGATAAAGGACAATGGAGCGAACATATCCACGACAATTACCAATCGACATTTTTTTTAAAACAAGATGACCAAAGAGTCACTGAAGCAAACATTTCTCGAGCTTGTCGCCATCGACAGTCATCATCCGGATGGGGTGGCGATTTCGTCCACCATTACCGCGCGATTCGATGCCGCGGGGATCGCATGGAAAAAAGATTCGTTTGAAAATTTGTATGCGTATATTCCGGGTAGTCCTTCGCTCGAGCCGGTGCTTCTTTCGACGCACATCGATATCCCCGAACCCGCGCCGCATGTCAATCCGATTATTGACGGCGACATTATTCGTTCCGATGGCACCAGTATTTTGGGCGCCGATCCTAAAACGGGACTTGCTATCCTCATAGAGCTCGCGTGTGATCTTGCACGCAGTGGCACCTCGCACGCTCCAGTTGAAATGTTGTTGACTCGGGGAGAAGAGAAGGGGCTTCTTGGCGCGTTGAACGCAGATTATTCGTTGTTGAAATCGAAGATCGGTTTTGTTCTCGATGAGGACGGGCGGGTGAGTCAGGTTACGGTGAAAGCGCCCGGGTACGTTCGGTTTGATGCATCGTTTATCGGCAAAGTCGTGCATACGCGCGAACCGGAAAAGGGGATCAATGCCCTGCAAATTTTTTGTCATGCCGTACGCGATCTGTCGTGGGGATACTCGTGCGAGGGGGTGACGTGGAATATCGGACAGCTCAAGGCGGGCACTGCACGCAACAGTATACCGGGCCATGCATCGGTACACGCGGAGCTACGAAGTTTTGACACGGAAAAACTCCAAAAAGAGGCAGCGCGCATCGAGGAACAATTTTGTGAAACGGCACAGAGCTATGGTGCGCAGTGCGAAGTAAAACGCGATCTTCTCTTTGAAGGATATGACGCCGATCGATCACACCCGCTCTTTGCGCGGATGAAAGCCGTGTACGAGTCGATGGGTCTGACCCCGCACTATCACGAGACCTATGGCGGGAGCGACGTGAATGTGTTTATTGCAAAGGGTATCATGGCACTCACACTCGGGTCGGGGTATTACAATGCGCATGAGTACACCGAGCACGCCAACCTCGCCGATATGGGTGAGATTTACGATTTTTTGAAGCGGTTTTTGAGAGGGTGAAATTTGACCGCAGAATAAAAAGAGATTATCATTACTCTTATATATGGGTGATACTCAATTAGCAAAAAAAATAGAAAATATTGAACAGCGCCTTTCTTTTCTTGAAGGGGGTGGTATTGATCGTTATCAAAGCATCCATTCCAATGCGCAAGCGCGCGTCTGGAAAAAAACACACGGTATACTATCAGCAAAGCGTGCGATGTCGCTCTCGCGGCGAATAAGTCAAAACAGAAAACAGTGGACGCGTCGTTCAATACATTCATAAGTGTGTCAGAAATACTTCTCGATACAAACATTGTTATTCTTCATCTTTCAGGGAAAAAGTTCCTTTCTTTTCCGTTACACGGATCGACTATTTCTGCGCTAAGTATTTTTGAACTTTTGTGTTTGCCGGGACTTTCGTCAGAAGAAGAAAGAGCCATTAATGAAATTATCAAGAATTGTCGAGTCGTACCGGTTACGGAATCAATCGCTAACCGCGCGGCACTGATTGCTCGAACAGTGAAGAAGCACCCTATTGATTTACTTATCGCGGCAACAGCAATTGAGTGCGGTTTGGTGTTGCTCACAGAAAATATTCGTGATTTTCGGAATATACCAGGACTGAAGATACAAAAAACATAATCGCGAAAAAAATTTGACAGGATTTTTGAATGTGATATACATACTCTATATGAAGAAAGATATACAAAGAGCCAAGCAACAGTCATGTCGCTGGTCTGGCATCCGCCAAACAGCTGGCTTATTTGCGTATTAAAGGATGATTGATAAAAAAGAGTTTCAAGACACACAAAAAAGCCCAGCTGAATTGCCGGGTTTTTCATTTGGCGCCGTGTGGCGTTTTATAAAATAAGAATGGATGTATGAGTAACGATAGAAATAAAAAAACATATAGCAGATCGGCGTTTGGCTGGTGGGTGGCCTTGAGTATTCATTGGCAAAGCCAGTTTTGAGTTGTTCCAATTTTTTGATCGGTCATCAACGACTCCTCTCGGGCTTTGCGGGGGGAGTTTTATTTTGTGTGTTGATGGCTAGATAGTTTAGACACAGTTAGAGTGTAGGAGAATGTCATTCCGGCGAAGGCCGGAATCCAGCCCAATCGAAGAGCGCGTATTTTTACTGGATCCCGCCCTTCGGCGGGATGACAAAAGAGGGCACCACCGACATTCTTCTACGGTCTCAAAGTATAGGGCCACCAGCACAAAGATGTTGGAGCGTACATTGACAAGAAGGAGGATGGAATGGAGCTATTGGTGGCGCGACATTTGAGGACCCGGGATAATGAGGAGCTTCGGTTTTCATCGGGAGACAGGGATGTCCCTATCCTGCAGGGTCAAGAGTTTTCCAGTGATGCGGTGGAGGGGGTCAGGGTGCGCGTGGAAGGAGGATTGATAGTAGCGCACACCGGGCTGAAAAGAACGGAGCAGACCGCGGAGATGCTTACGCCCGTACTGTGTTTTGAGGAGGAGCCATTGATACTTCCTCAATTTCGAGAACGGTTGGGTGGCACGTTGGCGGGGCTCCGATTCAGCGAGCTTCAAAGAATTTTTCCTGACCTGAAAAGCCCGGCCGGGCTGTGGACGATCGAAGCGCTGGAAATGGGGCTTGAATCGGTCGAGACATTTCTCGGGCGTATTGAGGACGGACTGAACCGACTGACTCAACTCGTTTCGGAAGTCGACGCTACTCTGCTTGTGGCGCATGCAGGGTCGATAAAAGGAATCAAGGCGGTACTCACGGAAGAGAAAGAGTGTAAGCGCAGGCGTGTTCTCTGTGAACCAACGCCGGAACATAAAATATTCTTTCACTTCCAGATCGAAAGGAGATAGGTCGTGGCAAAAGGACTCGTCGGATATCTGCGCGGTCAAGCAATACCACCTACCACTGGAGAAAAGGTCGAGGAGGTTCTGGTGCAGTGGCGTCAGCGAAACATACCTCTCTGGGGCCAGGACAATACCCGGGATGAACGTCGCGCTGCGCTTGTTCTGGGGAATGCGCTTACGACACAAGAGCCGGTACATTTCTTTGCTCCGGTGTGTCCCGACTATCCGAACGACTCTCGGTCGGGGATACTCGGCACAGGTATCGGAAAAACGATCCCGCCAGTCATTTCTTTTTTGAAGGGTGCGACCGGTCTGCTAGGGGACTACGGAGTTCCCTACCGATTTTCGGTCATGATCGCTGACACCGAGACGGACCTCGAGGAGGTTGTTGCGCTTCTGGCAAACTCGGCAGACGACTTCCGCGAGCGCTGCAAAAAAACTGCTGCCACGGTCCAAGAGACGGCCCCAGATCTTTTCTGCGGGGCAGGAAAGACAATCGCAACGTTTTCGGAGTATTTCCAGGGTCGGTGGCATCAAATGCAAAATGTCTGGGAGGAAGTAGTCAGGAGAAACATACAGAAGGGTAGCGGGTTCGCCTGCTTCCTCAACCAACTGGCGTTCCTGCGCAAGGGGAAATACGAGGCGCAGACGGGGAGAGAGTGTTCGTCCGACGACTGTATCGCGATGGCGGTCCGGCACTACGCGCAGTACCATGCGCTGGGGTACTGGATGCGCCAACACGGCGGGGCAATGATGGTCAACACGGATAGTCCGAACCTGCGAGCTGTCCGACGGCCATTCGAGATCAAGGAATACTGTCCTTGCCTGCCAGTGGTTAGCGACCAGCTACTTCGAATACCAATTATCATTCCATAATAGTACGCGCATGTATCGCATGGTGCCTTCTTTTTTGAAAGGAGGCGCCATGTTCATCACTCATCACATACCAGTATGAAAAGAATTATTTTTATTCGCACGGCAGAGTATCAGTACAAGCAACAAGGACTATCTCTCTACGATAGTTTGGATGCGATTGGGCTTCAAGCGGCGCAACCACCTATTACGCCGCCCTCTGACGCTACCCGAAGACGAGTGAACGCACTCTTACACCGTTATCGGCCAACACAAATTTTTTGTTCAGAGTTTATTCGGTCTGGACAAACCGCGAAATTATTTTCTTTACCAGTAAACACGGCGCCACAGTTGAACGAAATAAAATTTTCAATGAACGATTTTAGTACGCATCGGGAACTATCAAGCAATACGTTTGAGCCAAGTACAATAAACCTCATACGATATAATTTTTCCCTCGCGCTGTTGAGCGACGCTCTTTACGAAAAGCAAGCATCTATCATGGGGCGGATATCGGAGTGCGCGTCAATCCTTTGCGCATTGTCGCCAAACACGACAGCGCTCTGCTGCAGCCATGGCTTTATTATGAAACTCTATGAGAATTTTTTTAGAAACATGAACGAACCACATATATTTGAACAGATTGTTACAGCGCATGATTGGAGTATTGCTCCCTACGGGTTTACGGAGGGGTTTATTGTTGAGTTGAGCGATACTGTTGTGGTGAAAAATTTGACAGATGGCTTGAATGGTGCAATAGTATAGTTATATGCAGGAAAGTAATAAACAACTGACAGCGAATCGTCGTCGCGACTTCATTTTCATGGAGCCGCTTGTTAGCGTTTGAAAAAAATAGAACATTTTTCGTATCCTTCAAAGATTAAAAAAGCGGCTCCATGCGGGGTCGTTTTTATTTTTTATTTCACTCTATGAACATAACAAAAATAACAGGATATAAAACCACGATTCCTCTCAAAGAATCTTTTGGGTACTTTACCGCATCGCTCACGCATCTTCCCTATGTGTGTGTTGTCCTAGAAACAGATGAAGAATTGATCGGAGTCGGCGAAGCGGCTCTTGCGTGGGATGTGACGGGCGAGACACAGGCGGGCGCGCTTGCATGCATCGATCTTGCGCGTCCCATGCTCGCCGGTTCATCAATAGAAACGATTGAGGATGTGAAAAAAATTATCGAGCAGGTTTCCATTGCGCTGTACGCCAACACGGCCTTAAAGACGGGTATTGAGTCGGCACTGTTGGATATTCTCGGACAGCACCTTCATCTTCCCATTCACGCGATACTGGGCGGTAAAGAAAAAGAATATGTTATCCTTCAGCGCACATTTTCATTTGAAGAAATCGCATCTGACAAAATTGTTTTAGCAAAAGACGCGTACGCAAGGGGAGCCCGTACGTTTAAATATAAAGTGGGAAAGAATTGGAAAAAAGAATTGGACGTGATTTATGATGTCCGCAGTATGTATCCGGACATCACTATTACGCTTGACGCAAACCAAGCATGGGACACCGTTGAGCTCGCCCGAAATTTTCTTGAGAAGGTAGAAGGTGCAAACATCTCATGGATTGAGCAACCCCTTCACGCTCCTGACATTGAAGGTCTTGCACTGCTTCGCCACCAATGCAGCATCCCGGTTATGGCCGATGAAAGCTGTCATACTCTTCGCGATCTAAAGATACTCCAATCGCTTAATGCGATTGACTTGGTAAATTTAAAGCTCGCAAAATGCGGTGGACTGTTTGAGCTTGTTCGTATGATCGATTTTTGTGAAGTACATGCTATCCGATATGCGCTTGGCGATATGCTTCATTCCTCAATCGGCACCGCATACAATCTTCACGCCGCAACGCTGGGAAACTTCGCGACGTATGATCTTACGCTGCCCGATCGTATTCGAGATGACTATGGCGAGGGATTAATGTTTGAAGATTACAGGGCATATATACCCAAGTCACCGGGCCTTGGGGCGCGTCCTAAAAATAAAATGTTCATATGAATAAAATATCTATGAAAGAAATCGGGGAGTGCATCTGGAAAGTTGAAGGAGAAAAATCGGGCCCTGTGTTTATTGTTTCCGGCGGTGTCCATGGCAACGAAAAGACAGGCGCCCATAGTATTCGCCTCATAAAAAAGAATATTGAGAGTGGAATACTGCGAGTAAAAAATGGCACCTTTTATTTTTTACTCGGTAATCTTCGAGCGATCGATCTCGACGAACGATATACGGATTCGCGCGTTGACCTTAATCGTTGTTTCACGAGCAATCTCACAGACGCACAAGTGAAAAGCTATGAGGGGTCTCGCGCGCAAGAGATTATGAACGTTCTGCGCATTGAAGACAATCCGGCTGACTCCGTTGTGGGCATAGACATTCATTCAACCAATACACCGTCACAACCATTCCTTGTGAGTCAGAAAATACCGTTCGAACTTCACGCGACTGTCATGCCGTATCTTAAAACAGCTGAAGCGCTGTTGTGTGATCCCAATCTCATTTTCGAAGGAGAGTTGCTCACGCTTGACGAATATTACGCTCGGCGCGGGTTAGGTCTGTGTTATGAAACAGGACACGCAGACGATTGTTCGCGCGTCGAAATAATCTATAATGAAATTGTTGATCTCGGTACAGCGCTTGGTGTATTTGAATCTGACGAAAAACAAACTCCGTACGCATCCAATATTCTGCCGCCGGTCTATACGCTTCGCGAATCAATTACACTGACCGATGAAGGGTTTGAGTATGCGCCAGGTATTGGTGAAGGAAATTTTGTTCCATTTTTAAAAGGAGATATTCTCGGATACCACGGAACAAGGCCCGTCGTAGCATCGTGTGACGGCGTGTTTGTTTTTCCAAAGCTCAAGAAGCATTGGAAAGTCGGAAAATCGCTTGGGTATTTGACTCAAATACTTTAGTTTGATAAAGTGATAGCATGACCGAAGAATTTATACAATTCACTGGAAAAGAAGACGGCTCGACGAGTATCGTGCTTGTTGGCGTGCACGGCGATGAGGTGTGCGGAGTACGCGCGCTTGAATTATTATTACCAACACTCGCATTAGAAAAGGGGACGGTGTGGTTTGGCTACGGTAATCCACGAGCTATTGAAAAGGGCGTGCGATATATGGAACAGAATCTGAATCGGATGTTCAAGGACGACGGGTCTCTCTCGCTGAAAGAAAAGATGTCCTACGAATATGGTCGCGCGCAGTACCTCAAGGAGTATCTTGATCAGGCAGGCGCGCTTCTTGACGTGCACGCAAGCTTTACGCCGGACAGCAAGCCGTTTCTTATCTGCGAGCAAAACGCGCGAGGAATCACGGAGTACTTGCCGGTCGACCTGGTCGTCTCCGGATTTGATGGTGTACAGCCCGGCGGCACGGATTGCTTCATGAATCGTAGCGGAAAGATTGGAATATGCATCGAGTGTGGATATCTTGGCGATCCCACGTCAACACAGCGGGCATCTGACGCTATTATCGCTTTTCTCAAAGCGCGAGGGCACATGTCAAACGATATCCAGCCACAAACACAGTCAACCATTCAGATGAAGGAAATGTATATCACCAAAACCGATCGGTTTACCCTCTCGCGTTCTTTTGTTGATTTTGAAGAAATTTTAGAGGGGGAGGTGATTGGATGCGATGGATTTGAGGAAATACGATTACAGAGCAACGGGATCATTCTATTTGCCCGCGACAGAAATCAAAAAGGAGATGAAGCGTTTTTGTTTGGTGAAAAAGTAAGCGGCCCCACGAAATAATCGTAAGGCCGCACAACGCTAGGAGATGACCGTTACATGTCTGTGTCGATCATCATTGCCCAGAAGTCATTCGTGACATAACCGTAGTGTGGGTCGTAGATAGTCCCAGACTTCTCTACTTCGGAGCGACTGCGATAACCGTCTCCTTGGACGTACACGCGATCAGCAGTGTTGTGGCTGCTGCTTGTGTGCGACACCCGAGTACCGATCCACATAATGACCCTTTCCCCGGATATGCGTTGGATAACATTGCCTCCCATCCGTGCGATGAGGTGGAACATCGGCGAGCCATCCTTGGTCCGGAGGAGCGCTTGCGCATGCTTCTGTTCGGCGAATATCGCTTGGACAATCTTCTTCCCGATTCCTCGACCATGCTGCGATGGCGTTACCGCGCACTCGTCGAGATAAAAATAATTCCCGTAAAGAGCATTATGGATGCCGGGTGCGTCGAGGTGCTCCTCGAGCGCGGGATCCGGTGTGGAGATGGTGTATCCCCAGGCGAACCCAACTACCTCAGCTTCAATCTGTGCGACCACGCACACAGCTCCTCGTCTTTTCATTTCGTTCGAGAAATCTTTTTTGATTGTTTCGATATCCCAGGTCTCATACCACGGCGCTCCTCCAAACGCTTCCCGGTACACTCTCGCGATCTGCTCCACTACGGTTGTCTGCGTCGGATCGATCCGATTGATTCTAATATCCACGACTCATCTCCTTGCTGGTGCCTCTTTTTATGGGCGAGCACACAAAAACCCCCTCCAACCGCGGATGGGGCTCGCTTCATGCAAAAACATTAAGACAACCCTCTTCGCGGTGGAGATGGATTGCGATGATGGAGCCGGTCGATAATTGTTTTGTACCCGCTGCTTGTGCCCTGCAAAAAACGTGATACCCGCGCAACGGTTGTTGAGCTCAATCCTGTTTCTTTTACGATTACAGAATATGGGATTTTTTCTGTTAACATTTGTGCGGCTTGAAAGCGTTTTGCGAGCTCATCAATTTCTTTTTTTGTCATCAAATCAACCAAAAAACGCCGCGCTTCATCGGTGGTTCTAAGTGCGAGCAATGCTTTGGTAAGCGTGTTGCGGGTGATTTGTTTTTTCATATAAACTTGAGAGTGGTGAAAAATATCACGTGTGAGTTTCTTCCGGCTCATTTCCAGCCAAT
>JACQWH010000021.1 GCA_016209345.1 Candidatus Uhrbacteria bacterium | reverse complement strand
TTATAATACATAATAGTATTATAACTTATTACAATTATTCTTTATGGGCCTTTTAACGGTACCATTGGACGGGCAGCTATCTGAAAAAATTGAAGAACTCATTCATCGTGGTAGGGCCGCCAATAAAGCAGATTTTGCTCGGCGCGCACTCCATCACTATATCGAAGAGCAGGCAATCTTGGATGTGTTACATGCTGAACAAGAAGTGTCTGAAGGTAAGATGCTGTGCGGCGATATTGATGAACTGGCGGCAAAGATATGAAGGTATTCTTTGCGCCCTCTTTTGTGCGGGCATACAAGAATCTGCCGGAGGAACTCAAGCAAGAGGTGAAGGAAAAAATTACGCTTTTCGAGAAAAATCCGAAACAAACATTTTTAAAAACACATAAGCTCAAGGGAAAATTAAGAGGTCGGCAGAGCTTTTCGGTGAATTATAAATATCGGATTGTTTTTTTCACTACCTCAACCGCAGACGCCGTATTGCTGGCTGTCGGTGATCACGATGTATATGCATGACAGAGAGTTTTTATTTTGAAGCAGACCAAAGCAAAATAATATTTCCGTCTGATAACAATAATATTGTTCAAAAAAATATGGGTAAACGAAAAGTAGCCATTTTGGGATTTGGCGGGACGATAGCAATGGTTCCCGACTCATCGGGTATTTTAAAACCCGCAAAGAGCGTGGAGGAGATCATAGCCATCGTCCCCTCATTAAAAGAAATGGCGGATGTTTCATTTCAAGAACTTGAACGGCGCGACAGCACGAACATTAATCCGAGCCATTGGACGAAACTCGCGCTTAAAATTTCGGAAATTCAAAATACCGTAGATGCGATTATCGTAACTCACGGAACAGATACCATGGCATATACTGCCGGCGGTGTTGCGCTCGCGCTCGGTCGCACATTAAAAATTCCGGTCGCGTTTACTGGATCACAGCTTCCTCTGATTGCATATGGAACGGATGCGCGGTTTAATCTTGAAAATTCCATGAAGACAGTGCTTCAGGCATGCGATAGTGGAATTGCCGAGGTTATGATTGTATTCAGTGACTGCGCCTTGCGCGGATGCCGAGCGATTAAGACAAGCGAGGCGAAATTTCCTGCCTTTGACTCACCCGCCTTTCCACACTTGGCGCGGATAGATGCTGTCGGTGTTCATTTCATCGCCGATGCATTGCAGGCGAGCGGCGAGACGGCAGATGAAATAAAACCGCATTTTCAGCGCGGCATTTTAGCGATAGATCTAGTTCCAGGGCTTGAGCCGGGGATTCTCTTGGAAGTATTGCAGTCAGGCAAGTGCCAAGGACTGCTTTTAAAATCATTGGGTGCGGGCAACGTGCCGAGCGAAGAGGAATATTCACTGCTGCCTGTCATCCGCGAAGCGGTTTCTATCCTCAAAATTCCGGTTCTCATTTCCACGAAGTTTGTCGGCGGGCAGACCCATATGGACATGTACGAGCCGGGAAAGCTCGCGCTCGAAGCCGGGGCCATACCAACAGGGGATATGACTGACGTTATGGCGCAAGTTAAATTTATGTGGGCACTTGCACAAGGCAACCGTTCACCAGATGATTTGCGGCGCGTGATCAACACGGACATCATCGGCGAGATTACTGCCTAATGGTATGTCGCTCAAACTCGGTACTGATTTATATTCTTTTGGAATTCGCGTGGCGCTATGCAGCAAAAGAAAAAAGAACATGTCCGATCCATTGCTCTTGTGCAGGGCGGGCTCAACGAGCATTCAGCGACAGACATTCTCATTGAAGAAGCGGCGAGAATGCTTTCGAACAGAGGCGCGGTATGTACCGCGATCGATGTGCGAGATAGCGCGATTGACTTCTGGGACGGGCGCCCTTTTGAGAAATACAGCGACCGCACCAAGGAGCTTGTGCAAAAAATGGAAGAGGCGAGCGGCTTTGTTTTTTGCGTGCCCGTGTACGCGGCCGCTATTTCCGGCGCCGTGAAAAATATCATTACTCATTCCCGCCGGTCAGTGGAGAAGAAAACAGCCGCCATTATGGCGTGCTCATCATCGGGGGTGGCGCCGTATCCGGCCGTCCATGAATTGATTGATCTTCTTCTGCGGGGGTCCCATGTCGCGACCGTACAGCCGGTTGTGTATGCGTCGCCGGAGGAATTTCGGAACGGAAAAATTTTCGATGAGCAGATAACGCTTCTTATCGAGGAGATGATAGACGCGCTGCTCAAACGGTGCAGCGGGCGGGGTTGACAAAAAGGGGGGCGGAGGACTATAATCCCTCAGGATTTAATGTTGACTCATTTGGTATGAATAGTGCCTGTCATTCCAAAAAAAAGGGTGGGCGCGGCGCCGGACAGTTTCACTTGAGCCAGAAAGTCGATTATGGACTTTTTTTGCTTTCAGCACTCGCATCTGATGAGTGTGGTGCTCCGCAATCGATTCGAACCATTGCAACGCACGGGAAGCTCTCGTTTTCTTTTTTGCAAAAGGTTGCGCACGCTCTGAAGGGCGCGGGATTTGTCCGCGCGGTGCGGGGAAAGGTGGGAGGATATCGCCTGAGCTGCTCTCCATCGGCAACGACCCTGAAAGATATTATCGAGGCCCTTGACGGGAAGATTGCAGTGGCGCGCTGTCTTGGAGGCGGCATGCGCCGGACGCGCTGTCCTCGGCAGGATTTTTGCATGATACGTTCACGGCTCAGGAATATCAACGCGGAGATTGAGGGATACTACACATCAAAGAAACTTTCTGATTTTATTTCCAACCATGAATAAAAAAACCACAAAAAAGAAGAGCGCTCCCCGCGATGAAGAATGCTTTTCCGTAACCGATCTTCATGTCTCCGTTGGTGATACGCCAATTATCCGCGGCGTGACGTTTGCTCTTCGTCCCGGGCAAATCCATATTCTCATGGGTCCGAACGGAAGCGGGAAAAGCACGCTGTTAAACGCAATATTCGGCAATCCGCACTGCACCATTACGAGCGGGACTCTGACGATCGGAAAAAAGGACTTCACAACGGCGCCGGTGCACGAACGCGCGCGCGCCGGACTTTTTCTTGGCTTTCAGGAACCGGCAGAAATTCCGGGAGTGACGATCGGTTCATTCTTGCGCACGGCAAAAAATACCATCAATGAAGGAGTGCCCGGCACCGAACATCTTACGCCCATGGCCTTTGCCGGCATTCTCAAACGATCGCTGCAGACGCTGGATCTGGACGAGCGGTTTGGGGGGCGCTCTCTCAATGATGGATTTTCAGGCGGGGAAAAAAAGAAAAACGAACTTCTCCAAATGGTAGTTCTTCAACCGCGCTTTGCATTGTTAGATGAATTTGACTCAGGGCTTGATGTTGACGCGCTGAAGGTGGCGGTGTCCGTTATTATGAAAACGGCAGCGAAGGAAAAAACAGGGTTTCTCCTGGTGTCTCACAATCCTCGCATTCTGAAAGGTCTTACACCGTCGGGTGTCCATGTGATGGCGGGCGGGCGTATTGTTCGCACCGGCGGGTCCGACGTATTGAAAGAAATAGACAAGCATGGATACGAACGACTTGTGGGAGGAATACTATGAAAGAAAAACGCACAAAACAGTCAAGCCGGTCGTTTTATACGGCCCGACGACAAGAAGTCGCGGCAGTACCGACGGCGCATACATTTCGTACTCAAGCAGGCCTGAGCAAAGAAGTCATCACTGGGATATCCGAACAAAAAGGTGAACCGGCATGGATGCGCGATATTCGCCTTGCTGCCTATGATATATACCGCTCAAAACCACTGCCGGCATGGGGCGCCGATCTTTCGACGATTGATTTTGATTCCATACATTATTATGTTCGCCCGAAAGGCAGCATGAGCCGTTCCTGGGACGATGTACCCGAAAAGATAAAAACAACCTTTGACAAACTTGGCGTTCCTCAGGCAGAGCAAAAACTTCTCGCGGGTTCCGGCGCCCAATTCGAAAGTGAAGTCATTTACCACTCGCTCCACGAATCACTCAAAAAAAAGGGGGTTATCTTTGAGTCGATGGATGAAGGATTGCGCAAGTATCCTGATTTGGTAAAAGAGTATTTCGGGAACATCATTCCTGCCACTGACAATACGTTTTCAGCGCTCAATACCGCTGTCTGGTCCGGCGGTAGCTTTATCTATGTTCCACCCGGCGTGCACATCGATTTGCCGCTGCAGGCATATTTTCGCATCAACAGTGAGAATATGGGTCAGTTCGAACGAACGCTCATTATCGCGGACGAGGGAAGCTCTGTGCACTATGTTGAAGGATGTTCGGCCCCAACGTATTCATCCGACTCGCTGCATTCCGCCGTTGTTGAGATTTTTGTCAAGCGCGGGGCGCGGGTGCAATATACAACCATTCAAAACTGGTCGAGCAATGTATATAATCTCGTGACAAAGCGGGCGATAGCGTATAACGATGCGGAGATGTTCTGGCTCGATTGCAATATCGGCTCAAAGGTGACGATGAAATATCCCTCGATCATTTTGCGGGGAAACGGCGCGCGCGGCGAAATACTTTCGTTCGCCTATGCGGGCAAGGATCAGCACCAAGATGCGGGGGGGAAGGTAATCCATTGCGCGCCGAACACGAGTTCGAAGATTACCGCTCGCTCGATAAGCAAGGACGGAGGGCGATCATCGTATCGAGGTCTTGTAAAAGTAATCAAAGGCGCAAAGAACGCGAAGACAAAAGTCGTATGCGAGGCGCTGCTTCTCGACCCCGCGTCGCGGTCGGATACCTACCCGACGATGGATATCGCAGAGCAGGACGTATCGGTTTCTCATGAGGCGTCTGTCTCTTCAATCAGCGAAGAGGCGCTTTTTTACCTCATGTCCCGCGGGCTGTCCGAGGATGAAGCGACATCGCTTATCGTGAACGGGTTTGCAAGCCCTATTGTGCGCAAGCTTCCCATGGAGTATGCAATCGAGCTCAATCGGCTTCTTGCGCTTGAAATGTCAGGATCCATAGGATAAAAACGCATGAAAATCCTCACCGCAAAAACACTCGAGACGCGCGATCGCACAATACGGCAGGGAGAGCACGTGATCATGGCAACCTGCCTGACAAAGGGCTGGCGAGACAAAAAAGTATTCACGGTAAATCTGGACGGAGCGAACGCCTCTTTCACCTGGTTCATATATGTACTCGGCTCCGATATGCAGGAGTTTCCCTTTGATCTTCATATCAATCACCGCGCATGCACCACCAAAAGCAGGGTCTATGCAAGGGCGGTATTGGATGAAAGCGCTGCTGTGAGGTTTCACGGCATAAGCAGCATCGGTCCTCATGCCAAGGGAGCAGATACGTATTGTTCATTCCATACGCTATTGCTTTCGCCAGATGCGCGCGCTACGACCATTCCCTCGCTTGAGATTTGCACGCAGGATGTTCGCGCGGGACACGCCGCATCGGTCGATCGTTTTTTACCGCACGATCTTTTTTACCTCCAAACCCGCGGCCTTGAGGAGGAAGCGGCTCGCACACTGCTGACCCGCAGTTTTCTTACAGCCGATATGCACTATCTTTCAGATGAGAGCGCCCGCGCGGCGTTGACAGAAAAGATTGCGGCATGGTCGGAATCTCGTTCGTAATGCACCCCACACTATGAAACGCCTAGATGATATTAAAAAAGAATTTCCGATTTTTGAAAGAACGATCAACGGCAAGCCGCTGGTATATCTGGACAATGCTTCGACAACGCAGAAGCCGCGCGGCGTCATATCCGCCCTTTCGGATTTTTATAGCTTGCATAACGCGAACATTCATCGGGGTATTCACGCATTATCCGAGGAGGCGACCGAACGCTATGAGCAGACACGCAAGACCGTTGCGCGTTTTATCAATGCCGAGGTGCCCGAAGAGATTGTTTTTACTCGCAACTGTACGGAAAGCATCAATCTCGTCGCCCGTACATGGGGGGAGATGCATATTGGAAGAGGGGATGAGATTATCGTAAGCGCACTGGAACACCATGCAAATCTTGTGCCGTGGCAAGTGCTCTGCATGCAAAAAAAAGCGAAACTGCTTGTTATTCCTTTGACGAGCGAGCACGAGCTCGATATGGCCGCGTATGAAAAACTGCTTTCAAAAAAAACGCGCATGGTATGCGTGACGGCTCAGTCAAATGTTTTGGGCGTCTGTCCCGATCTCAAAGATCTGATAAAAAAAGCGCACGCGCGCAAGGCGCTGGTGTTGGTTGATGGGGCGCAAAGCGTCGGGCATCGCCGTACGAATGTCCAGGCGCTGGATTGTGATTTTTTTGCATTCTCCGCCCACAAGATGCTTGGTCCGACCGGTGTCGGTGTTCTCTTTGGAAAATATGAGCTCTTGGAAGATATGCCCCCGTTTTTGGTAGGGGGAGATATGGTGACGACCGTTGAGCAATACCGCTCGTTTTATCGGGAGGTTCCTTGGCGTTTTGAGGCAGGGACGCCGAACATAGCCGATGTTGCCGCGTTTCGTTCTGCCATAGAGTTTCTCGACGAAGTCGGACTTGATTCGATTGAGGCGCACGATCGGGAACTCTGGCAGGCCGCCTTCACAATGCTTGCCGCCAACCCGCGCGTGCGCGTGCTTGTATCAGATGCGTGTTCAGCAACAAGCGTTTTGCCGTTTGTCATAGAGGGGGTGCATCCTCATGATATTGCAACGATTTTTGATTCAGAAGGAGTTGCGATTCGTTCAGGTCTTCACTGCGCTGAACCCCTTCATCGCCGTCTCTGCGTTCCCGCAACTGCGCGAATGAGTTTTTACCTGTATAATACTTTCCAGGATATCGAGATGGCAGAAAAAGCTCTCAAAAAAATCTTCAAAATTTTTTCCTTAACCCCTTGAGCGCATGGATATCTATTCGGAAACACTTCTGGATCACTACAACCATCCGCATCACGCAGGCACGCTGAAAAGGCCCGACGCGCGCAGTGTTAAACATAATCCATTGTGCGGAGACACTGTCAGCGTGGATATAGCGGTGACGAAACAGCGCACGATCGGCGATATTGCATTTACGGGAATGGGATGCGCTTTGAGCCAGGCGGGCATGTCGCTTCTTTCCGACCATAGTATGGGAAAGACCCTTGACGAATGTGTGAAAATGACGTCAGATACTATGGACTCTTTGCTTGGCGCGCGCGTGAGTCCTGGCCGGCGATCCTGTGCCGATTTGGGGCTTACGGCTGTCAAGGACGCTCTTATTGACCTTCACCAATTACCTTAACGAAAAAACCTATGATTTTGGCCAGATCCTTGCTCTTCGCCGCAAAAAATCCTCATCGTACCGATAGTACGTTTGCGGTTTTTTACGCCTCCAGATCGGCAGATCTGTCTCAAAATCATAGGTTTTTTATTGTAAACGCAATTGGTGAAGGTCAATAGCGCACTGCGAACGCACGCATAACCGAATTTTTCTATGGATGAAAAAAAAGTCATACCCGTACCGCGAGAAAAGCAGACAGGCGAGTACTGGAAGGCGCTGAACACCGTTATCGATCCGGAGCTCGATGTGGGGATTGTCGACCTTGGGCTTGTCTATGACGTATCGGTAAAAAAGGGGATTGCGACTGTCACGATGACGCTTACTTCAATGGGATGTCCGGCGGGTCCTGAAATAATGAGAAGCATTGAGGCGGAACTGGGACAGTGTTCGGGCATTAAAGATGTAAAGGTCAATCTTGTGTGGGAGCCCATCTGGGGGCCTGACCGAGTCCACGAAGCAATCCGCGATCTTTTATTCGGCATGGAATAGTCATATCGGTGTCATCCCGGCGCCGGCCGGGATCCAGCTAAAAATTATGGATCCAATTGAGGAAATAAAATCAAAGATTGATATCGTCGATATTGTCGGCGAATACCTCACCCTCCAGATGGCGGGGGGTAATTTCCGTGCGCGCTGTCCGTTTCACGACGAAAAAACACCTTCGTTCATGGTGAGTCGCGCAAAGCAAATATGGCATTGTTTCGGCGGATGCAATGAAGGCGGAGATATTTTTAAATTTGTCATGAAGCAGGAGGGAATGGAGTTTGGCGAGGCATTGCGGTATTTGGCCGGGAAAGCGGGCGTTTTACTCGAAAGACAAGATCCGCGCATCTCCGGACAAAAGCATCGCCTGCTTGATCTGCTTGAGAGAGCCGCTGATTATTACCATCAGGCATTGCGGCGCGCCCCCGCGTCCCACGACGCGCGCGCGTACGTGGCCGCGCGCATTCTTGACCCCGGCATGATCGATTCATTTTTGCTTGGATTTTCGTTGCCTGAACAATCCGCGCTTTCCACATATCTCCTTTCAAAGAAGTTCACGGCGCATGAGATTATGCAGGCGGGGCTTGCGATACAAAAAGAACAAGGGTACGGCCTCATCGATCGTTTCCGCGGGCGTATTATGATACCTATCAGAAATCTGCGGGGGGATGTTGTCGGTTTTGGCGGGCGTATTCTCAAGGACGACCAGACGCTCGCAAAATATATCAACTCACCCCAAACGCCGCTCTATGATAAAAGCAGGATAGTGTTCGGTCTTGATTTTGCAAAACAAGATATTCGAAAAAACGATGCCGCTATCATTGTCGAGGGGTATATGGATTTTTTTTCCGTATACGGTATGGGCATGAAGAATGTTGTTGCAAGTTCCGGCACGGCGCTGACGACAGATCATATACGTCTGCTCTCGCGGTTTACGCAAAACCTGTTATTTTCCTTTGACATGGATGCGGCAGGCACCAAGGCAACGATGCGCGGCATTGAACAGGCGCTTGCCGAAGGAATGAACGTAAAGATTATCCGCCTGCCGCGCAATAGCGACGGGTCGCTGAAATACAAGGATCCCGATGAATGCATCCGCGCCGATGTGTCCGCATGGGAACAGAGTGTGCGCGACGCGTCCTCATTCATGGAGTATCATTTTGACACGCTGCTCACGCCCGCCGCGCTTTCCGACGGATTTGAAAAAAGAACTTATGCCCGCCAACTTTTGCAGAGCATCGGACTCCTTTCCGATCGCATTGAACAAGACCATTGGATACGAAATCTTGGAACCCGTATCGGCATATCCGAGTCGCTCTTGTGGGAAGAGCTGTCCGCAATGAAGCGAGGCGTTCCGCTTAAACAATCGGCACAAGCCGAGAAGAAGATGCCAACGGAAAAAAAGTATGATTCGCGCGAGGAACTTCTGTTGGCGCTCCTATTAAAAAATCCCCGCATTATTTTTTCTCTATCTTCACTCTTGACAGGAACTATGATTCAGGCGTCAGAGCTTCGCGAGATGTATGAGTCGCTCTGCACATTGGGCCGGGAGTTTTTGGAGACGCCGGACATGATAGGCGAGGCGGCTGAGAAGCGTTGCTCCGGCGAAGTGCCGGATATGCTGCGGCTTTTGGCGGATAAGGAGTGGGGAGATGTGTCGGACCCCGAGCTCGACCGCATTGCGCTTGCGCTTGCCGCCGCGCTTCGCGATGCGCATCTCCGCCTGGAGATTACGCGGCTCCAGGCAAGGATGCGCGACGCGGAACAGCGCAAGGATCGCGCCGCAATGGAGGATTATGCAAAACAGTTTCGCGATTTGCAAAATATGTGATATTCTTTTCCCATACGCATCGTTTTATCTATGAAAAAGACCATGAAAAAGAAAAAACCTCTTGGTGTAAAGAAAAAACGGCCGATTCCAGCAAGAAAAACGGTAAAAAAACCAACTCGAAAGCCGGCGCAAAAGACCGTTAAAAAAAAGTCGGCCAAAGCAATATCCGCGCTTAAAATAAGGCATACCGGCCGCGCCAGGAAAATCGCGCCGAAAAAAGCCCCTGCCCGCAAGCTGGCGGTGAAGAAAAAAAAGGCAAGCGTACCGAAAAAAAAGAGCAGAGTTGAACACGTATCGGTTGCCGTGTTTCCCGGAGAGGAAATGCTTAAAGTTGTTTTGGAAAAGGGGCGCTCCCGCGGTTTTTTGACCGAGGATGAGTTGCTCTATTATTTTCCTGAAATAGAGGAGTACGAAGAGCGGTTCGAAGATTTCCTCGATGAGATTGAAGAGCACGGGCTGCAGATTATCGAACGGCCCGGTGGATTTTTAAAAATGCCGAAGCTGACCATGAAGGGGGAGAAAGAAGAAAAGGCGCCAAAAGAAAAACACGACTCGTACCATATTGATCTTGGCGATATTTCAGCCGATTCAATCCAGATGTATTTGAGAGAGATAGGGAAGGTGCCGCTTCTCAAAACAGAGGAAGAGATTCAGCTGGCAAAGCGAAAAGATCGGGGCGACCGAGAGGCGGAGCGCCGCCTTATCGAGTCGAACCTGCGCCTTGTTGTATCGATTGCGAAGAAGTTCGTTGACAAGAGTTTATCCTTGCTCGACCTTATTCAAGAGGGGAACATCGGGCTATTCCGCGCCGTTGAAAAATTTGACTATCGCAAAGGGTATAAATTTTCTACCTACGCTACGTGGTGGATTCGCCAAGCGATTACTCGCGCGCTTGCAGACCAGTCGCGCACCATCCGCATTCCTGTTCACATGGTCGAGACCATCAATAGGTTCCAGAGCGTCCAGCGCCAGCTCATTCAGGATTTGGGACGCGAGCCGCTTCCCGATGAAGTTGCCGCGGAGATGGGCGAGACGGTGGAAAAAATTCGCCATATCATTAAGATAAATCAGGATACGATTTCGATAGATACGTCCGTCGGCGATGATGACGAGAACAGCACGCTCGAGGATTTCATCGAGGACGTGCGCAGCGTCACACCCGACAGGGCGGCGGCGCTTCAGATTCTGCGCGAGCGCATGCAGGAGATTGTCGGCAATCTCCACGCCCGCGAGCAGAAGATTCTTGAGATGCGGTTCGGACTTGTAGACAATGTATCCCATACCCTTGAAGAAGTCGGCGAAGAGTTTGGCGTCACCCGCGAACGCATTCGCCAGATTGAGGCAAAAGCGCTGGAAAAGATCGCAAAGTCCGTCGGCGTTGACAGGTTACGCGATTATTTGTAATATCTTGCTCATGCCAGATTACCCCGATCGCCGGCGCTATAAGGAATTAGACGAGAAGAGTCAGTATGCCGGCGGGCAAAATATTGAAGAAATTTTTCCTGATTTACTGCCGGCCGAAAAAAAGATCGCGATCCTATACTACGGACTTGGCGGGAAAAAGCGTCATACATTTGAACAAATCTGCGCACTACATTCTGATATCACTACGTCAGACCTTCATCTGCTTTTTGAGAAGATTGCCATTATGCTTGCCAGGATGAAGAGAGAAAAAAGAAGAGAGATTGACGAACGGCCGACCATAGCCGATAAAGAAGAAGATACAGAAGTTTGACAATATCAAAAAAGCATTATAGTTTTATCCTAGCATGCCCGATCCGGGGTAGCTCAGTGGCAGAGCAGTTGACTGTCAAATGGCAGCCTTTCGTGGAAACGCGAGAGTGAACTCTTTGGGATAACGGTGAACGCTAAATCTTTTTGAAAAGCTAACACCGTGGGAACCTTCACAATCGTGGGGAGCTCCGTAGAGACTAGATACCAAAGCACCTAAACCGA
>JACQWH010000020.1 GCA_016209345.1 Candidatus Uhrbacteria bacterium | reverse complement strand
GTCTATAAATAAATCCTTATAGCAATAAAGCATAGTGTGGTCTGGATTCCCGCCTTCGCGGGAATGACATTCGAAGTGATGGGCGAAATAAACGAATAGTACCCATAAGAAAGTATGAAGAACCAAAAAATATATAAATACTTTGGATAGCCCTAAATCGTTCCATATACTCTTTTTTAGCAGTTATCTACCAGCGCGGGCGGCTATGCCGTAGTAGAGAAATTCTTTCTGAAAAGAATCTGGCGAGACCGAATAGCTATTATCCCCCAAAAAATAATCGCATAGAACCTCACGGGTGCGCAGCAACTCTTTTAGTCGATATTTCCACTTTGGATCCTGGACGGTAAGATCAATAAGGTCAAGCATGCGCTCAATGGCTTTATCGCGATTTGCAATTTCATTTTTTTGATGCCAACGTAAGGACCGCTCAACCTCACTGCCAATATTGCCAAGCTGCTCCATTGCAGACATCGAGAACCATCGACCGTGCGCCAAATCTTTATGTATTGAGTCCATATCTATTCTGTCAACTCATTCACTACCCCCCGAATGATGTCTTGGTCCTCCAGATTTTCAACACCCCTCGATCGATTCCCCTGCGACGGACGAATATTAATCATCGAATCAAACTCAATCCACTCCACACCATCCTTTTCCGGATAAAGATTAATTCCCCAGAGATCTGATTGGTGTGATCCCCGTTCAATCAAAAGCTGTTCCTCATCTGAATGGAGCTCACCCCCGACAGCCATGATTCTTTTTTTGCAATCGACAACAGCTTTCACGAGATCCCCAAAAAATATTTTTGACATCCCGCGCAGATCTTCTTTTGATATTTTTTCAGTGATTATTTTAATCTCATTCATAGAGAGCTTATGTCTTCTGACGTTTAATTGCCGCGCCGATAAAATCCTTGAACAGCGGGTGTGGCGTTAACGGATGTGATTGAAATTCGGGATGAAATTGCGTGCCGACAAACCACGGGTGGTTGGCAAGTTCCACGATCTCGACAAGATTGTCCTTTTCATTGATTCCGGAAAAACGCATACCGGCGCGTTCGAGCGCCTCCCGATACTGATTATTAAATTCATAGCGATGACGATGGCGTTCGGAGATTTTCCCTTGTTTGTATGCGCGATATGCCAATGATTTTTTTTGCACGGTGCAAGGGTATGATCCAAGGCGCATGGTTGCGCCCATCTGCTTTTCTAAAATATTTTTTTGCTGTTTAGGATTTACGCAGATCACCGGATCGCTCGTATTCGCATCAATTTCAACGCTGTTCGCATTGGCAATTTTTGCCACGTTTTTTGCAAACTCGATGGTGGCAAGCTGCATACCATAACACAATCCCAAGTACGGGATTCCGTTCTCCCTCACATACTGAATAGCGCGCAAAACCCCCTCAATGCCGCGCGACCCAAATCCTCCGGGCACAATGATACCGTCATAGCGCGAGAGCTCCCGCACTTTTTTTGGATCCTTTTCATACTCTGCCGAATCAATCCACGTCAGGTTCGGTTTTGCGTCATGCGCCCAAGCAGCGTGTTTTGCCGCCTCAATCACAGAAATATACGAATCGGCCAAGGTGAAGTCACCGGTACCGAAATACTTACCCACCACGCCGATATTCACAGTTTTTTTACATCGCCTCACCTTCCGGGAAAAATTCTTCCAAATGCGCAAATCATTTTTCCGCGGACGCAGTCCGAGCGTACGGAGAAGCATTTCATCAAGTTTCTGTTCATGAAACAGAAGGGGAACATCATAAATCGAGCTCTGATCGGGCGCCGCCAGTACGGTTCCGGGGCGCAAATTGCATACCATCGCCAAAATTTCGCGCCGCCGCTGATCAAGCGACCGTTCGGCGCGGGCAACGATGAAGTCGGCCATGATGCCTGCCGCATTCAGGGTACGGACGGCATACTGCGTCGGCTTGGTCTTCATCTCTCCGATATGGCTTGGGAGCGGCAAATAGCTGACCAGGACGAACGCAACATCGTCCGGATTGTGCACCTTCATAATGCGCGCCGCCTCCAAAAAAAGAAGGACCTGATATTCGCCGATGGTCCCGCCGAATTCCACTATGGTAATCTCCGCCTTGTTTTTTTTCTGGGCAAGCTGAATCCTTCGGATGATTTCATGGGGGACATCAGGGACAACTTCGACATCTTCTCCGTTATATTCCAAATTCCTTTCTTTGCGTATCACTTCCTGATACACCTGGCCGGTCGTGATATAGTTCAGCGCGGTCATCGTCCTGCCGGTAAACCGCTCATAATTTCCCAAATCCTGATCCGCTTCAATGCCATCTGTACCGATGAATACTTCCCCATGCTCTGTGGGACGGATGGTACCCGCGTCGATATTCACATACATATCGCACTTTACATTCGTAATGCGGTATCCACGCGACTGTAAAATTGTCCCGATTGACGAAGACGTGATACCCTTCCCGACTGAAGACATGACGCCGCCGATAACAAAAATAAATTTGGGGTGTTTCATGAAGGAAAGGATTAATGTATAAGGCAAAACACGTTCACGGCTCGCGACCTTGCATAATTAAAAAAAATCAGTACACTTGTGTACAGGCCGTCTAAAAGCCGAGGACACCCTTCTCTTTGAAATATGCCGTGAGCGCGGCCGCATCGGTATCTGCAATAATCTCCCCATCGATATCAAGCGTCGGCGTCAGCGTCTGACCTGATTTTTTTACAAGTTCATCGAAATGCGCTGTATTGTTCCGACATTCCCGCTCTTCGAATGCAATTCCCTTTCCCGAAAGGAGCGTACGTACTTCATCGCACCATGGGCATCCGACTTTTGTATACAAAATGATAGACATTGAATATAACGTTATGAATGATGTATTCGTTCCCTAGTGGATAGTATTGCACAGGTAAAGAAAAATGCAAAATGCCCCTTTAGTTCAGTGGCAGAACAGTGGTATCGTAAACCACGAGCGCCAGTTCGATTCTGGCAGGGGGCTCCAGAAATCATCGACATGTCCCGCCAAACATTTACAATTCCCCTCTCGTCGAATCCGCTTATCGTCATGCGACGCCTTGGGTATGCGCCGTACAGCAACAGACAAGGCGAATCGAGCTACGTCAGACGCATGACAGGGTATGAATTTCCTCGTTTCCATCTCTACATACAAGATGTTGGCACTGCCGTGATGACCTGCTCTCTTCATATCGACCAAAAAGCCCCCGTCATTCGCGGAGCTCACGCGCACGCAGGCGAATATGACTCGCCGCAAGTTGCGCAGGAAGTCGACCGGCTTCAAGGTGTCTAGCATCCATGTTATTCTCTGCCAAAAAAATACTGCCACCACAGGCGGTAATTTTTTTGCTTCACCTGGCTGCTTCCCTGCCCGTTTGCTCGTGCTTCGTGCGAGGCGGTTTGCGGCTCAGGACCGCCGAGTTCGTTGCGCGCTGACTCATTTCCATTCACAATAATGACCGTACGTTCGCCTTCCTTGCGAAGTCCGAACTTTGTGCGCGCCTCCTGTTCGGTAAAAAAATCCGTCTGCAAAAAAGACCGAAGGTGCTCCAACCGTTTTTGCTCGCTCTGCAACGATTCGACTTCCGACTTGAGAGATGCGATTTCTCTCCCGGTACTTGCCGAGCGCGATACTACCTGAACGAGACGAAAAAAGAGAAATGCGCAAAGGACGATGCTCGCCACGAGAGCAATGCGCGATGTGAGCATCCGTCGGAACGCATATACAATGTCATGGGGCATAATTATTTCCAGTTCGCCGGATCCGAATGCGAAACGGCATGAAACGAGGGTTTCTGCCGGGCGGATGGCGTTTGCAGATGAGAAGATTTTTCATTTCCCGCCCTTCCGATTGCTTGGGAAATTGCGTTCAAGGCGCTTTGGGGGTCGGGAATATCAGGAATACTGACCATTGCAGAGGTAAACGTGACAAGCAAAAAAATAGTGCCGTATGTTCCGGCCGTTTGCAGCATGCCTTTCACCTCGTAGGACAGTTCGCTTATTTGGTCCAGCTTTATTTCATTCACTTTCTTCTTAAAAAAACCAAATCGCTGAATAATGAGAAGCCGCCGACTGGTAAGAATGGTAATGGTTCCAAGCCACGCGGCAATTTTCCGCAGAGCAAGCATGGCAAAAAGAAAACCAAGTGCGGCAAAAAGCGCTATCCCCCGGCCGCCGAGCGAAAAAAGCGGAAAAATAAAGAGGAAAAGAAGAATGATAAGCAGCGCGTACGGGACGCTGCTGACAAACACCGTTGCGCCATGTCGCCGAAAAAGAGCAATGATGCGCTCTTCGGGCTCAAGTTGTATTGTTTCATGAATAGAAAGCATAGGTCTCGTTCCTTGATGGACTCTTACATATTACATAGAGTAGCAGAAAAATAGGAAAAAGAAAAAACCCGGGGAGACCCGGGTTTGCGGCGTTCATCATTTTTGCGAGGATAGCGTATCAACCAACACAACCTTCTTCCCCTCCAGTATTGTGAACAGAAATCTGTCAATGACGCTTTTACGGTACAGGAACTCTTCTGTCGTCATTGTCGTATAATTAATTTCATGCTCTATTTCCTTTTCAAACCCGTGGATAAGCTTTGCCAGGCGAGAGCGTAATACCGTGCCCACCACCAAAAGGTCAATGGGCGTATCGTCCCGATCAACGAAAAAACCTGTAAGCACAGCGTAGTGAATCGTGCCCAGGGTGTTCAGCTCGCGCTCCAACGTCTGCTGCAGCAATCGCGGACTTTTAAAAAAGAGCGCGCGCAATTCATGAAAGAGCAGAAATGCCTGGTCTGCCTGAAAAAATTTCTTCGGTTGTTTATCGGTTTGCGCCTTCTTTGCCTTTAATTGCTTTGTCGGCACAAATGAAATGGCTTCATCGGCAGGCGCGCTTGACGCAAATGGCACCTCTTTAATCACGCCGCTGGCCAGAAGATTTTGCAGCTCGCGTCGAACGGAATTAATCTGCGTATCAATAAGACGCGTAAGCTCCCTGATAAAAAAGGCCTTGTCCGGATGCATAAGAAACAGCCGAAGAAGTTTTGTTCTTGTCCTTGAACCAAAGAGTTGTTCAAGCATACAGTCGATCCGTTAGCAGGATAAAAGCTCGTTATTGCGAAATTTTATCTGTATAGTATACTGGTTTTAAACAATTGTAAAGGGTTTTATTCCCTATAGAGCCCTCTATAAAATAAAGCGTTATGTATAGCGGAAAACTATCGATACCCGGAAAGCTCAGCGACGAACTCTCCTATGTCTTCATCGATGATGAGATCGAACAGCAAAATGACTCAATCATCCTTTTTGGAATGTTCGATATTAAATCGGGAAATGAACTGTACCATATCATAATCAAAGAGAGTGTCAAACACTTTCTTGATTTCTATCATCGCGCACGGATGCTGGACGGCGAAGGGTTCGACAATCTCTCTGATTCGGGCGAATTCATTTTCGAAAGCTCCATGCACTATACCTATGAGAAAGTATCAGACGCGCTGCGCGATGCCCAGGAGCAAGCTGCCCGAGGACAGCACATTGACATGCGCCGCGTCAACTGCGTTCTCGGCGCGTTCATTCATGATACGCTTTTTCTTTCCGTCACCGGTACGACGCTTGTTCCCTTCCTTATGTATCCGCTCCCGGGTCCGGTTGGCGCATCTCGATATTCAATGATTGACATTATCAAGCAAAGCGGCGATGCGCCCGCTGACTTGCAAACCCGCCTTTTCTCAAACATCATCAGCGGTAAAATATCAATCCCGTCCAGCATGGTCATCCTGTGCAATCAGACGCTCCTTGATTATATCGATCCGCCGCATATCAAACAGATTATCTCAAATACACCCGTATCCTCTGTCGTGAAAAACTTTCATTCCATTCTTTCGAAAGTGAATTCCCGGGCTGATTTCAGCGCCCTGTTCTTCTCAAATTCGTCCGCGGATAATCAGTACTCGCTACGTTCGCGCTCGACGCTCTCCTCGACGTCAATGCAGGGATTGAACAGTACTGAGACCCGAACGCATTCCATTCTCACTCCGACAGTCAGGCCGTATCTGAAAAAATATTCACGCGAGTTGTTGCGAACTGTATGGATTTTTATAAGGCGCGCTGCGGCATATATGCGTGGCCGTATCGCTATGACATTCTCTCGCGAGCGACGCGCTGCGGCCTCTTCGCTTCTTCGCGCATCCGGTACGCGTATTCGATCGGCCGCCCGGCACAGTCCCGCTTATGGTGCCGCGTGCGTTCGCGCTCTTGGCGCTGCGGCGCGATCCGTTCGCACCATGAACATTCGCGAACATGCAGGACAAACGAATGCATGGCTGCAAGCACGGCACCGTGCGCTTGCATGCTTCATTGAGCGGTGCGCCCGCCGATTTGCCGCGCTGTCCCCCCAATCGCGTTTGCTCTTTTTGCTGAGCGTCCTTTTCATTTTTCTCTTTATCGTCAGCTTAATCAGCATCCAGCTTCGCAGGGGAGCAGAGCAGGCGGGAACTCGTACAAGAGAGATTATTGCGGGGATTGAACAAAAAAACGACCTTATTGACGCGAGCATGATCTATGATGACCGCCAACGCGCGCGGGTGCTGCTTGGGGAATCATACGCATTGCTTGATTTAGTTCCAAAAAAATTCCACGCGCGCGGCGACTTTAAGGCGGCGGAGGAAAAACTGAAAAGTATCGACTTGCGGCTCAACAATATCATGCGTCTCGATTCGCTGGACGTTGCGGCCGCGCTTGCCCCTGATGCGTCCGGAGCGGTGCCGAACGTACAACTGGTGGCAAACAAAGCGGCTATTCTTGCTTACTCGGCCGATACACTCTATCTTTTTGACAAGGAGAATAATGTATTGAACCCCCTTGAGAACCTCCGGGGTAAGATTCCCAGCATTTCGTGCGCCGTTGCATCGTCTGATACTGTTTTTTACTTCTGCAGCGGCAACGGAGAGCGACTCTACTCATTAACATTTCCGGATCAAACGGTAAAAAACATCTCCCTTCCTCGTCACGAGAGTGAAACGTCGCTTGATACTGTCAGAATGTATAACAACCGCCTATACGTCTTAACGCGGGAGCGAGGCATCATATATCGCCATTTGGCCGTCGCTACCGGTTTTTCACGAGGCGCGGCCTGGACGCAAACCCCGCAAGAGGCCGTAAAAAACGCTTCCTCATTTGCGATAGACGGGAACGTATATGTGCTTGGCACTGATGGGAATATCCGGCTCTTTTCCTCTGGCGTCGCGGTGGAACGCACAACCAGCGACACGACAAAAAAAGCTCTTATCGGCGCAACGATGCTCTGGACGAATTCTGATGAGCCCTTCCTCTATGCGTTAAACCCCGATCAGAAAAAACTTATCGCACTGCATAAAAAAACGTTTGAGATTGCCGCGCAGATTGTATCCGACCATTTTACGGGATTGCAGGGTTTTACCGTGAATCGAAAATCAAAGGAAATTTTTATCCTTGATGCGGGCCGCATGATTCACGTGCCGTTTGACGTCAAATAAACAAAACCCCCGAAGGCAATCGGGGGTTGTTTTATATTTGGTGGGTTATTTAAGATTCACTTTCCCGCCTGCTTCCTCGAGTTTTTTCTTCATATTCTCGGCATCTGCCTTGCTTACGCCTTCCTTGATCACCTTTGGCGCCGCATCAACAAGGTCCTTTGCCTCTTTGAGACCGAGCTGAGTAAGTTCGCGAACCGCCTTGATGACCGCTATTTTTTGCGCGCCTGCCTCGGCAAGCTCTACATCGAACGCGGTTTTCTCTTCAGGTGCGCCCGCCGCATCGCCGGAAGGCGCCGCGGCAACTGCCATCATGGGCGCTGCTGCCGACACGCCGAGCTTTGCCTCCAGCACTTTTACAAGTTCGGCAAGATCAAGAACGCTTAAGTTCTCGATTTTTGAAACAAGATCCTTGAATTTCTCAGGGACATCAACATCCTTTTTTTCATCAGACATACATCTCTAGATATAATGTATTATGGTTGAGAGTGGTTATGATTTCGATGCCGAATACGCGCTGAGTAATTGCACCAGTGAACGCAGCGTACCGTTCAGCACTCCGACCACCCCCTGCATTGGAGCGGCCAGCGACCCAACGACTTTCGCTCGGAGCTCATCGCGCGATGGCAAGTTTGCGAGCGCGCGAATTTGGGGCGTGTCAAGAATCTGATCGCCGCTTGAAGCATCTCGCAAAAGTCCCGCAAAAATACCAAGCGCTTCATAGCTCTTTGCCATTGCGCTCAGCACGCGCGCAGGCGCCACCTGATCGGCAAAACTGAATACCGTAGCAACTTCGCCGTCCAGGCCTTTGAAATCGAAAGCGGTGATGCCCGCATCTGCAAACGCCCGCGCCAGGAGTGTTTTTTTTGCAACAACACACTCCATCTCCTCTTTTCGGAGGCCGCCTCGCACTGTTTCGATTTCCTTTACCTTCAGCCCTTTAACATTGGCAAACACAATAGAAGTGCTGCGCCCAATGCGATCATGGAGCCGGTCGAGTATCTCTTCTTTGCTTTTTCGTGTCCGTGCCATAGTAGATTGGAGCTTGTAGCTTGTAGCTTGTAGCTTGTAGCTTGTAGCTTGTAGCTTGTAGCTTGTAGCTTGTAGCTTGTAGCTTGTAGCTAGTAGCTTGTAGCTTGTAGCTTGT
>JACQWH010000023.1 GCA_016209345.1 Candidatus Uhrbacteria bacterium | reverse complement strand
TTAGGGATTAGGGATTAGGGATTAGGGAGCGTTGGTTCCTGATATACGACCGTTCTCGTGATAACGGACTCCTTACTGTATTTTTTTGCCGCGGCGACTTGAATAACATTGACTCCGCTTGAAAGCGTCACCTCCCGCTCAAAGCTTCCATCGCCTCTTTTCAACACGCGCTGGCCATTGATTCGAATATCTGACTCTCCTCCTTTTACCGCGCCGCGAACCAAAACAGTATGGGAAGAACTTTCCAGATTGTCCAAAGGATTTTGTACGGTAAGCGTCGGCGGCTGGAGCGCAACAAATGCAAGGAACGCAAGATACGCGCACGCCCCCCCGATCGCGCCGGCCAAAAAAATGTTTTTGGCAATGCGCGAGGCAACCCATAGATCCCTGCGCTGTATGGCAGATGCGCTCGCCGGAGCATGCGAACGATTCTTCGGGATATATGCGGACTCGCGCTCATACGCAGGGCCCACATCGCGCCAATCAAGGCCGACGTATTCCGAATATGTTTTTACGATAATGGCCCGGTAAAACGGCTCCTCTATTTCATGAAATGCGCTTTGTTCAAGCGCAAGCAATAGGGGCTTGCGAATCTTTGTCGCCTCGGCAATTTCATCAACGCTCAGTCCAAGCGCGCGCCGTGCATTTTTCAAATGGTGTCCGATACCGCCCTGCCCCGATGTCGTTTTACGACTGAATTTCACCATATGCATACCTCGCTTATATCCTTAGTTCCTCTCAACCATCTTAGCCAATTATAAAAAAATATCAAGATTGAGGGTGGTAAAAAAAATTAATAAATCCCCCTGTCGATGGCGTCATCTCTTTCTTCCTCGGTTTGCTCGGGCCCAAAATCGTCCACACGCCCGTCAAATGACTGGCCGATAATTCTGCGCGGCTTTGCGCCATCCCCCGGGCCGATAAACCCCTCTGCTTCCAGAAGGTCAAGAATACGCGCGGCTCGCGCATAGCCGATTCGAAGGCGGCGCTGAAGCAGCGATGCCGATGCCTTCTGGGCTTGAGTAATAATCTCGCGGGCCTCTGGCAACAAATCGTCCTCTTCATCTGACCCAGTGCCGCCAGCCCCGTCACTCGTTGTGCTCTTTTCGGTGACGGCGGTCTGGTATGAGGGTTCTCCGCTTTCTTTCAGGCAGGCCACAACGCGCGCGATTTCCTCGTCAGAAAGATACGCTCCCTGCAAGCGAACGGGCTTTGACAGATCGGCCGAGACAAACAGCATATCTCCCCTGCCCACAAGCCGCTCGGCACCAGCCGTATCAAGAATGGTCCGTGAATCCATTTGCGACGCAACGGCAAATGCAATACGCGACGTGATGTTTGCCTTTATCAAACCGGTAATCACATCAACGGACGGCCGCTGGGTTGCCAGAACAAGATGAATGCCGACCGCGCGCGCCATCTGCGCAAGACGGATAATCAAATTCTCGGCCTCAGCCCCGACGGTCGCCATAATATCGGCAAGCTCATCGATAACGATGACGATGTAGGGAATTTTTTCTTCACTCCATGCATTGTATGATGCAAGATCGCGCTTCCCCGCTTTTGACAGTACATCAAACCGCCGCTCCATCTCCCCGATAGCCCAGCGAAGGGCATTGAGCGTCTTTTTTACATCGGTGACCACGGGCGTCAGTAAATGCGGGATGTCGTTATAACACGGGAGCTCGACGCGCTTGGGGTCAATAAGAATGAATCGCAGCGTCTCAGGGCTGTTCTGATACAGGAGCGTCGTGATAATCGTATTGATACAGACGGTCTTTCCCGAGCCGGTCGAGCCGGCAATAAGAAGGTGGGGCATTTTCAGTACCGAGGAAAGCCGCGTCTGTCCGGCGACATCTTTCCCGAGCGCCAGCGTCAGTGTATCCTTTCTCTGCTTGAACGCATCGGACTCAAGCAATTCTCGCAAGGTGACGATTGCGACTTTTTGATTCGGTACTTCAATACCGACCAACGCGCGCCCGGGGATGGGCGCCTCAATACGAATAGGGTGCGCGGCAAGCGCGAGTGCAAGATCGTTATGGAGCCCCGTAAGCGTAGCGAGTTTTATTCCCTCTGCCGGCTTCAGCGTAAACTGAGTGACTGTCGGCCCGACATTCACCTCGCCCATCTCAACCGCGATGCCAAAATTCTCAAGTGTCTTTTGAATAATAAGTTTGTTCGCCTTGATGTCTCCGCTTGTCGGCTGATGCTGCTTGCCGTTCAGCAAGTCAAGCGGTATCTGTACGACGGCCTTTCTTTTCGGCGCTTTGATGATTTCCATCCCCTCGTCTTTCTTCTCGTGGGGCTCGGGGATATCCGCCCCCACATCTTCACTGCTCTCTTTTATTGCAACGGTGCGGCGCGAAAAATCCGGACCCGCCCCGGTTTCGAGCCCCTGCCCGATTTCTTGATCGGCAGAAGGAGTCCCAGCCACATGAGAGGTCCGAACACGCCGCGCGTGTCGCGTAAAAAAAGACAGCATCGCCGCAAGAAAAGCGCCAGCCGCCCGGCACTGCGCAATGATAACATCCAACGATGAACTGACCAGAATCAGAAACGAGATGATAAAAATGGAAAGAATGACGATAAGCGCTCCCCAAAATTGCAGGATTGATTCGAGAGAAAAAGAAAGAAAAAATCCGATAACTCCGCCACCGCGGCCGGCAAGCGCGCTTGCGTACTGCTCCTCAAGAGGAATGGAAAGATGCCATGCCGCCGTAAACGAAAGCAGAAGAAACGCAAGGCCGATAATCTGAATGGCATGGCTCATAAGAGGAGCCCTGCGGATAAAAAAGATGCCAAAAAGCGCAATGAAAAACGGCGCGGCATACCGCGTATATCCCAGCAGCACGCTCAGCGCCCGCTCTATCCATGCGCCGGCCGCTCCGGCAAGATCAACCAAGCTCAGTACCGCAACCAGCGTCACCATAAGCACGATGACAATCTTGATCCCCTGGCGCGCCGAAGGGGAAAGCGCATGAAACAATACAGCGCCGCTCTCACGCCGCTGTACTCGGGAAGGTGTTCGTTGATACGTCCGTTTTCGAAAATCTTTTTTCACACAATCAATGATACGTATAAGAAGTATACACGATTTGTTCAATGCAAACAAGGAAAAACATCCGACCGTATCGGTCGGATGTTTTTATCGCTATAAAACAATACAAATTCTTTGAATTACTCCCCCTTACGGCGTTTTTCGTATCCGGTACCCACCGGAATAAGCCGGCCGATAATGACGTTTTCTTTCAACCCTTCCAGATAGTCGGCCTTTCCGGTGACAGCCGCGTTGATAAGAATGCGCGCTGTTTCCTGGAAGGACGCGGCGGACAACCAGCTTCGCGTCGAAAGGGATGCTTTGGTAATACCCATCAACAACTCATCTCCCTTTGCTTCCCGCTCCCCTTCCTTCTTCGCGTCTCTGTTTTCCTCAATGAGTTCCGAATGCTCAATCACTTCTCCGGCAAGCAAGTCGGTATCGCCGGCATCGACAACCATCATGCGCGAGAACATCTGGCGGATGATGACTTCAATATGTTTATCGTTCAGCTTTTGGCCCTGCGACGTATAAATGCGGTGAATTTCATTGATAATATATTTTTGCGTTTCGAGCTTGCCCTTGTGCTTGAAATACATCTGAAGATCAATATCGCCTTCGGTGAGAGGATCGCCGGGGGCAACCAATTCTTTGTCTTTCACGATGACGTATGCCGATGACGGGATGATATATTCTTGCACTCCCTCTCCCTTGCCGAGTATCGCAAGGCCGTCCCGCTCCATCTTCACCGTACCCCCGCTTCGGGCATGCGTCTCCGTTTCTCCAACCGTAAAAAGAAGATCACCCTCATTCACCTGCTGTCCATCGGATACATGAACGGTTCGTATCTTTGCTTTTTTCGGCTTTTTTACTGCCTCCTCGTCGGCCACAGGGGCTGTCGCTCGCTTGCGCGGCGAAAAACGATACTGTTCTGTATGGTCTTCCTGATACTGTATGGAAATAATTTTTTGTCCGCTTTCCGTATGCGTAATTTCTTTTCCGTCCGCTCCGATCGTCGAGCGGGTTTTCTGTGTTATTGAAACGCGTCCACCCACATCGGTAAGAGTCGCCTTGTTCTTTGGCGTGCGCACTTCAAAGAGCTCTTCAACGCGCGGCAACCCTTGCGTAATATCAGCCCCGGCAACACCTCCCGTATGAAAGGTGCGCATGGTAAGCTGCGTTCCCGGCTCGCCCAATGATTGCGCCGCGATGATACCAACGGCAGTGCCCGGCTTGACTATCGTACTATACGCAAGGTCCAACCCGTAGCATTTCTGGCATACACCTCGAACAGCGCGGCATGACAAGAGCGAACGAATTCGCACGTTTTCCACCCCCGCTTCGCGTATGCGCTTGACCACTTCTTTTGTAAAAATTTCATTCCGCTTTACGAGAACGTCGCCTTGCGTATCGGCAATCTCCTGCGAACAGGTGCGCCCGAAAAGACGATCATAAAAATCGACGTCTATCGCGTCGCATTCCTGCTTCGTAATGACCATTCCTTCCCTATCAAGACAATCGCTCTCATTGACGACAACGTCTTGCGCAACATCAACCAGGCGCCGCGTCAGATACCCCGCGTTGGACGTGCGCAAAGCCGTATCAACCAATCCCTTTCGGGCGCCATGCGTTGAAATGAAATATTCAAGAACGCCAAGGCCCTCTTTGAAGCTCCCCTTAACGGCAAGCTCTATCGTTTCGCCAAGCGGATTCGTCACAAGCCCCTTCATGCCGATAATCTGGTTCAGCTGCGCCCATGTTCCGCGAGCACCGGACTCGATAATGGAATAGACCGAGCCCTCATTGGGCAGGGATGTTTTCGAAAGCCGGGAAACCTTCTCGCGCGTTTCGGTCCAGACGGCGATGACTTTGCTCTTCCGCTCCTGGAAGGTGAGCAGTCCATTATCATACTGGTTCTGCACCTCGTCGATGCGGTTCTCCGCATCTTTGATAAGAGCTCCCTTTTCGGGGAGAACCGGAATGTCATCCATACCGAAGGAGAGTCCCGAGTCGGTCAGATATTTTGCGCAGACCTCTTTGATGTTATCAAGCATTTTTGCGGTATTCTCAATGCCGCATCGTTCAAGCGCCGTCAAAACAATTTCTCCCATCATTTTTTTATCAATACGGGTGTTATAAAACGGCAGTTCAGTCGGCAAAATCTTATTAAACAGAATGCGTCCGACGGTGGTCTCGACGCGCGGCTGGTCGCGATCCGCTTCGTTCATTCGCTGCATTGTCGTCTCGCCGAATCGGACAAGAATGCGCTCTTGCAGGTCGATGAATTTCAGCAGGTATCCTGACACCGCTTCGTTTTCATGGCAAAACTTCTTCATTTTCTCCTGCGTCTTGGGGCCCTCGGCGTCGAGCGTATAGGTCATATAGAACGCGCCCCATACGATGTCCTGTTGCGGAACGGCGATAGGGTGTCCGCTTGCCGGCTTTAACAAGTTGTGCGATGACAGCATAATCTCGGATGCTTCCTTGCGCGCTTCTTGAGAAAGCGGAACATGCACCGCCATTTGGTCGCCGTCAAAGTCGGCGTTGAACGCCGGACACACCAGCGGATGAACCTGAATGGCCTTGCCTTCGATCAAAATCGGTTTGAAGGCCTGGATGCCGAGACGATGCAGCGTTGGCGCGCGATTCAAAAGCACAAATGCGTCTTTGACAATATCTTCCAGAATATCCCATACTTCATCACGTCCCGTTTCAATATACCGTGACGCACTGCGAACATTGTAGACCTCTCCCTGCGCAATAAGCCGACTCATGACAAACGGTTTGAACAAATCAAGCGCCATGCTCTTGGGCAACCCGCATTGGTGAAGCTTCAGCGACGGTCCGACAACGATGACGCTGCGACCGGAATAGTCGATGCGCTTGCCAAGAAGGTTTTGGCGAAAACGACCACGTTTTCCTTTCAACATATCGGCAAGCGACTTCAGTGTCCGCTTTTGTCCGGTCGATGCCATGACCGTCTTCCCATGGCGCGCCGAGTTATCAATAAACGCGTCAACCGCTTCCTGAAGCATGCGCTTCTCATTTCTGCAAATCACCTCCGGCGCTTTCAGCTCAATAAGCTGTTTGAGGCGGTTGTTCCGGTTGATGACTCGCCGGTACAAATCATTCAAATCCGACGTCGCAAAACGTCCTCCGTCCAGCGCAACCATCGGGCGCAGGTCGGGAGGAATGATGGGAACGACGGTCATAATCATGGACTCGAGGCGCACGCCGTTATTCATGAAGCTCTTGATGAGCTTTGCCCGTCGGACAAGCTTCTCCCGCTTCAGCCCTTGTGCACGTTCAATGTCTGCGCGCAGCGATTCTTCCAACGCCTTTACGTCAATGCGCTCCAGCAGCTTGCGTATCGCTTCCGCTCCGATCGCCGCTTCAAAAAGATGGCCGTAGGAAAGTGAAAAATCCCGATACCTGCTTTCACTTAAGATGACCATCGGCTTGATGCTCTTGATATCGTCCTCCACCATGCGCAGATTCTCCTCAAGCGCCACGAGCTCCTTGTCGCGCTGGGCAAGCAGAGAGGTGATTTGTTTTTCCAGAGAGGCGCTCTCTGTTTTTGCCGCGGCTGCCTGCTGTGAACGCAGCGCGTTCACTTTTCCATTACATTCGTTTTCAAAATTCTTTTTTGCGGTTTTGTATTCTTCCCGAACATGTCCCACCGTCTGGGTTTTCATTTCTTCATTGACGTCGGTGATGATAAAGTTTGCGAAATAAATGACTCGTTCAAGATTTTGAACGGACATATCAAGCGCCAAGCCGATTTTCGAAGGGACTCCGCGTAAAAACCAGATGTGCGAAACGGGGGTGGCAAGCGTGATATGCCCCATGCGTTCACGTCGAACAATCGATCGCGTCACTTCCACGCCGCACTTGTCGCAAATGATTCCCTTGTATCGAATTTTTTTGTATTTTCCACAATAGCATTCCCAGTCCTTTGTCGGTCCGAAAATGCGCTCGGAAAACAATCCGTCTTTTTCCGGCCGCTGCGTGCGGTAGTTGATTGTTTCGGGTCTGGTCACTTCGCCGTACGACCAGCGCAGCATGTCTTGGGCCGATGCGACTTTCAGCCGAATGCCCTTGAAATCAAATGCCTGAATTGAATCCTTGCGTTCTTCTCCGTGCATAATGAATACTATGAATTACGGTCTTCTTCACGGCCCTCTTCGGACGCTTCATGCTGCGGCTTCATAAGCTCCACATCCAGACCCAGTCCTTTCAGCTCGCGCACCAAGACATTAAACGCTTCGGGAACATTGAGCTTCTTTATCGGATCGCCTTTGATAATCGATTCATACGCTTTCGATCGGCCAATGACATCGTCGGACTTGATGGTCAGGATTTCCTGAAGCGTATGCGCCGCGCCGTACGCCTCCAGCGCCCATACCTCCATCTCTCCAAAGCGCTGTCCGCCGGACTGGGCTTTTCCTCCAAGCGGCTGCTGGGTAATAAGAGAATACGGGCCGATGGATCGCTGATGAATCTTGTCTTCGACCATATGAATGAGCTTCATCATATACATAAACCCGACAACAGTTTTTTCCTTAAACGGTTCGCCGGTACGTCCGTCGATAAGGTGGTGCTTGCCGTCAGTGGTAAAGCCCGCCTTTTCCAAAAGTTCTTTGATGGTCTCTTCCGCAATCCCGTCGAGCGGCGGCGTTGCAGCAGTGATGCCGAGCTTATGCGCAGCCATGCCCAGATGCGTTTCAAGAATTTGCCCAAGATTCATGCGAGAGATGACGCCCAGCGGACTGAGGATAATATCAACGGAACGCCCGTCTTCCATGACCGGCATATCTTCGAGCGGAACAACGCGCGAAATGACGCCTTTGTTCCCATGGCGGCCGGCCATTTTGTCCCCCACCTGGATCTTGCGAAGATGGGCAACGGTCACCTGAACGGTCTTCAGGACGCCCGCCTGGAGCTTGTCGCCGTTCTCACGGGAAAATATTTTCACGTCAATGACTTTGCCATGCTCTCCGTGTTCAAGATAGAGCGAGGAGTCGCGGATGTCTTTTGCCTTCTCTCCAAAAATCGCCCTCAACAACTTTTCTTCCGGCGAAAGCTCGGTCTCTCCTTTCGGCGTAATCTTTCCAACCAATATATCCCCCGATGAGACCTCTGCGCCGATGCGCACGATTCCGTCTTCATCGAGATCTTTCAGCTTTTCTTCGCTCACGTTTGGAATGTCGCGGGTAATGACTTCGGGCCCCAGCTTGGTGTCGCGAACGGCTATGGAATAGTTTTCAATATGCGTTGAGGTAAAACGGTCGTCATGCACAAGACGCTCAGAAATAAGAATGGCGTCTTCGTAGTTTCCGAGTTCCCACGACATGAATGCGACCAGAACATTTTGGCCCAATGCCAGTTCGCCGTTCTCGGTTGCCGGGCCGTCGGCAAGGACATCCCCCGCACGAACAGTGTCGCCCTTTGCCACGACCGGTTTTTGGTTCAAGCACGTCGACGCGTTCGACCGCAAGAATTTTTCAAGCGCATAGTCAACCACCTCTCCACCGTCTGTCTGAATACTGATTTGATCCGCCTCGACACCCACGACAGACCCTGCATGTTTGGAAATGAGAACGCGCCCGGAGTCATAGGCCGCGCGCTGTTCAACGCCGGTACCGACAACCGGCGCCTGGGGACGGATAAGCGGTACTGCCTGCCTCTGCATATTGGAGCCCATAAGCGCGCGCGCCGCATCATCGTGCTCCAAAAACGGAATGAGCGACGTGGAAACGCTTACAATCTGGTTTGGGGCAACGTCGGTATATTCCACCTCATCAACAGATGCAAGCGCCGGCTGACCGTATTTGCGAACCTCTGCTTTTCCTTCGATAAAATATCCTTTGTCGTCCACCGGCGCTGTTGCCGCCGTAGTCACATAGCGCTCTTCGGTAAACGCGTCAAGATATTCAACATTGTCGGTGACGCGCTTTTTCCCTTGTTTGTCCGCGACAACTTTGCGGAACGGCGTTTCCATAAATCCGAATTCATTGAGGCGCGCGTACGATGCCAGGTGACCAACCAATCCGATATTCGGCCCTTCCGGCGTTGCGATAGGACAAATGCGCCCATAGTGAGTGGGGTGCACGTCGCGCACCTCAAATCCGGCGCGTTCTCTGCTCAATCCCCCGGGGCCAAGGGCCGATATGCGCCGCTTGTGTTCCAGCTCTGAGAGCGGATTTGTCTGATCCATAAATTGAGAGAGTTGCGATGACATGAAAAACTCCTTCACCGCGATGATGACCGGCCGTGCGTTAATCAGCCGTGTCGGGGTCAGCGTCCCAATGTCAAGCGTACTCATCCGATCTTTGATAATGCGCTTCATCCGTTCCAGCCCGATGCGAAACCTGTTCTGAATAAGCTCGCCGACACCGCGAATGCGACGATTGCCGAGATGGTCAATATCATCCGGGTCCGCCTGAGAAAGATTGTACGAAATAATTTCCCGTACGACGGCGACGATATCTTCAAGTTTTAATACGCGATCGTCTTTTTCTTTCGTTGAAAAATTCAACGCAAATCGCTGGTTCATCTTATGCCTGCCCACGCGGCCCAAGTCATACCTGTCAAACCGGAAAAACATATCATGGATAAGCTGGCGGGCGTTATCGGGCGTCGCCAAGTCCCCGGGGCGAATGCGCTTGTACACCTCGACAAGACCGCTCACTTCATCGGCCGCGATATCTTTGCTCAGGGTTGCTTCGACAAACTGATGCTCGGGATGCGAATCAATATCGCGAAATGCTTTTCGAATTTCCTCGTCGCCGCCAAACCCAAGCGCGCGCAGAAGGGTCGTCACGGGCACTTTTCGTTTCCGATCTATTTTTACCGAAATGACATCATTTTCATCCGTTTCAAATTCAAGCCACGCCCCGCGGTTGGGAATAAGCTTTGCCCCATACCATCGGCGATCCGACCCGCGATAGGTCTGGGATGAAAAAAACACGCCGGCCGAACGAATGAGCTGAGAAACGACGACGCGTTCAACTCCGTTCACAATAAACGTCCCGCGATCGGTCATGAGCGGAAAGTCGCCCAGATAAATATCCTGATCCTTTACTTCATTGGTGCGCTTGTTCTCAAGGCGGGACTTCACCCACAGCGCCGCCTCATAGGTAAGATTTTTTGACAGCGTGGTCGCCTGATCAAATTTAGGTTCGTCAAAATAATAATCCAAAAACGACAGCTCAAGATCCCGACCGGTAAAATCGCAAATGGGCGAAACCTCATCAAGCAACTCACGCAAGCCCGATTCGATAAACCATTTAAACGAATCAAGCTGCACCTCTATCAGGTGCGGTAGCGGAATAACATCATGTTTGCTGGTGAAAAAACTGCGTGATTTTTGCTGCGCCATAATTTTTTGATGTGTACAAAAAAACGGATCAGGTTCGCGCGAGGGGACGCCGCGTGGACTGGCGGCGCGCATTGTTTCAAAAAGGGGCTGATTAAAACAAAAAAATTTCACCGGCTTTTGCAGGCGGTGACTTCTACATAACCCTCTATTCTCTAAAATGCTCCCATGGTGTTTTGTTTTACAAGAGATCGGGAGATGCAAAATGAGCAGGGGTTTTGAAATGCATCTCAGAAATATCTTTAAAGGATACCACAAAAATAGGCGTTGTCAAGACCTCACGTCTTTAGTATAGCACAAAATACCGAAAAAAGCCATAAAACCAGCAAATAAAAACAAAAAGTTCCTGTTATGCACTATAAAATAATACAAAATAGTACGTTGAATCATTTTATGTATCAACAAAAAGCCCGAGAAATGCACATGTTATCCACAATTCATACACGCTTCGTTCACTTGCCACCGGCAGGAATTGAACCTGCACCACCTCCTTCGGAGGGAGGCATTCTATCCGTTAAACTACGGCGGCATTAACGCGGTTGAATATGCGCCAAAATTGGCGCCCCACCTGATATATCATATATTCGGGATAGTGCAACACCATGTCATAGGTTCCCGGATACAAAATGTGTTCACCTCCAAAACCAATTTTGAACCGTGTAGTGCCGGACAGCGGATGCCGATCGCAGCCCTCGGGGGCAATACCGCCAAAGTTATAGTATCGGTACCCTCTCGCTCGGGCGTCTTGCCATACAAACACATGAAGCGCAAATGCCGCCATTGTTGAGGAAAGTGCGTGGTCCGACCCACCATAAAGATAATAGGCCGTATCCCCAAAATACATAATACAGGCACTAGCCGCGATAGCCCCCTGATATGTCGCTTCAAACAAACGAATAGAAGGCGTTTCGCGGGTACATCCCCCGACACCGGTTTGAGAAAAAAAAGTGATCAGGGACGAATAGTATGGCTTGTCATGGAGCCGATATTCTTTCTGACGAGCAGTTGCGCTTAAAAATGAGTAGAGCACGTCGACGTGGGGGCCGAGTCGATTGATGCCGCCATCGATTGACATGACCTGAACATTTTTTTTACTCGCAAGGCGGGTATTGTATCGGGTCTTTGGGTGCATGCGCGCGGAGAGTTCATCGTCCGTATGCGCCAAGTCCAGAAACCACTCGCGATCCGGTTGAATGGAAATACTTCTCCTTCCATTGCGTATATGCTGGCCCGGGGACGGCTCATACCGCAGGAAAAGAGGCCCGCCGCGCATCCGGAAACAGTCATCAAGCGCCCGCTCAATGAGCGTGTCAGAAATATCTCCAACCGGCCCTCGCGGACAATAGAGATACCCCCTTCCCCCGAAAAGAGGCAGTTCGAGAAAAAGCGCGCAGCGAGCAATCTCCCCGCGCTCATCACGCGTGCCGATATAATGCGCGGGAAACCCAAGCGACTCCTGAAATGCCCCCCACTCCCAGCTCTGCAAAAATTGAGCGTGGGGTTGTGACGCGATATACCCGTTCCACTCCCTGACATCAATTTTTTTTTCCATACACTTATATATTTTGAACTACGAAACCCTTGTTTGGGTGTTTCTCCACAGGGGTATACGCAGGCCGACGGGCCGAGTCTAAGGGATTTTTCAGCAGAAAAATACCCGACC
>JACQWH010000026.1 GCA_016209345.1 Candidatus Uhrbacteria bacterium | reverse complement strand
TGCAAACACCAATCGTTCAAATTACAAATTCAAAATCATAAAGCTCCAAATAAATCACAAATCTAAAACAAAACAGATGAGCGTCATTTTTTGAATTTTGAGATTGTAATTTATTTGTGATTTGGAATTTTGAATTTAGTGCTTTGAGATTCAAGCTTTGAGATTTCGAATTTGCGATTTTATTATTTCTATGCGTTTCAACGGTATTCTCTTCTCCGGTCTTCCCGGGTCGGGTAAGACGACAACGTCACGGCAACTTGCAGAAAAGCTTGGCTGGCAGGTTTTTTATGTTGGCGGCCTGTGGCGGGAAGAGTGGACAAAAAAATATCCCGATGGCGAGGTCTCATTTGAAAATTTTATTCGCTCAATTACTTTGGAAGAAGATCGTGCAATGGACCGGCGTGCTCACGACATGCTGGCGCAGGGAACCATTATCGGCGATATGTGGCACGGTATCATTGGCGAGGGACTTCCTATCTTGCGCGTTTTCATCACTGCTCCCCTTGATATTCGCGCGCGGCGCGGCATGAACACCGACAAAAAGGAAATTGCGGGAAAAACATTTGACGAAGTCAAAGCACTGCTCAATGAGCGCGAGGAAAGACAGCTTGCGCTGGCAAAGAAGCTATACGGAACGGACTATGACTATCGCGACGCCAGCGGGTATCATATTACGCTGAATTCAGAGCTTCTCACTGTCGAGGAAAAAATCAGCAGCGTCTTGCATTTTTTCCAGAAAGGTATCTAGGGTATATGGAATATATCATTGCGTCCGGACCGGTGATTATTGAACATGATACCGTGCTGCTCAATAAGGACGTGGTGGATTTTTTTTGGAAATTTCCAGGAGGAAAATGGGAGCTCTGCGATTTTTCCGACTGGGAGAGTTCACTGGAGGAAGTGGCGCGTCGAGAGGTAAAGGAAGAAATGGGAATTGATATTGAAATCATCCGACCGCTCAAACCGATGATGATAAAAAAGGACGACTCCACAATAATCGTGCTTATCCATTGGCTTTCACGTCGTATTGGCGAGGTAGTCGCCAGTGGCGACACAACACAGTGGGCATGGCACGATATTCATAACCTCCCATCCGACTGCGCGCCGAATATCAGGCCCGTGATTGAGGACTATCTCCGATCGCATTAAACGAACTACTGCCTATTTTACTCCGGGAGAGCTCCTGCCGACAGCATACGAAAGACCAGGGTATCTTCATCAGTTTGCGGATTTTCATACACTCCCATTAAAAATGTTCCTCGCTCATACGCAAGATTGATAATTTTTATAAATGGATCTTCTGTCTTGCCATCCCGCGCAAATATCTCCTGCCCGGCAAGATAGAGGACGTGATAAGCTGCATTATTCCCCAATGCCGAAGCAGCAGCCCAATCGTGTACCTCAGCGGCATTTTTTAGCAACGCTGTCAAAAGATCGCGCGTTTCCGTACCGCTTGTCGCTCGCCGCACTTTTTCAACACGCCGAATCTGAGCCATAGCGTCATGAAAAACATCATCAGGGGCAGCAACAAGTTCGCCTAAGACATGGATTTTCCCCGCCCCTATTGCTATGCCCACCAACGCATCTGTTGCGTGCTCACCCATTACTTGTTTCATTCTATCATGGAGCAACTCTCCCGCTTCAAGCATGCACAAGCTCGAGGTGGAACGCCATCCTGAAATCTCATCCAGTGATGAAACAATTTTCACCTGCAGATCTCTTTCCATATCGTATTGTCGCTGAAGTATCGCGATACAATCCTCGGCATCTTCCTGTGCGCCTACAATCTGCCAATGTGCGCTATTTTGATCTTCCGAAACAGGTCCATACACCCTAAAGCAGGGCGCGATGTTTAGACGGTCCATAAACGTAGCAAGCTCGTCTCCATGCGGATACGGTGAAAAAAAATCGCGATAAAATTCACCCACCGCATTGCGGCTGTGCGTGTGAGGAATCCCAGAAAGTGAAAATGCAACAGCGCTCCAATCAATTTCTTTTCCTGGGGGCAGGTTAAGCGCGGGGATTCCGGCAGTATCTTTGATATATTTTTCAGGATTTGGAAGCCCGACGCGCGTTGCAGCCGCCAAAAAATGACTGAGAACAGCTTCCTGTGTTCCGAGCTCAATTTTTATATTTTTTTCATTTCCGTCCGGATGCATATAGTTGTATTCCTCTACTCATCATAATTATTTGTGCGAGGGTGATTGTCAAATGGTCGTACTTCCCCATATCTCTCGCGCTTCGAAAAAAATAATTTTTTGCCATTTGCGAGAAGGACGAAATAAATCATGCATTAATCATCAAGGTCGCCGAATTTTTTCTTGATTTCCTGCACGCGATTCTCGACAGCGGCAAGACGTTTTTTGCATACCGCGGCAAGCTCGAGTCCGCGCTCGTAGAGTGAGATGCTCTCATCAAGATCAAGTTTCCCTTCTTCAAATTTTTTGACGATTTTTTCAAGTTCATCAAATGCTTCTTGAAACGATTGGTCTTTTTTTGTTTTTGCCAAAGTCATAGATGTTTTACTTCAGTTAGCGCACTGCCATCGGCAAATGTCAGCGCAAGCTCATCTCCTTTTTTCAGATGTGCTTTTCTCGTGATAAGCGCGCCGTTTCTTTTAACGATTGTATACCCGCGCGCAAGGACGGTCAATGGATTCATGTGTCCGAGCGTACGATCCATAAACGCCAGCGACTGCCGAGCGGACGATACGTGTGAAGCGAGGTAATCTGCGAGACGCAGAGCATTCTGCGCGCACGTATGGCGAAGCGTGGCTATCGTCGCATGTACCTGCCCGCCAGCCACGTCAAACCGATGCATCAGCGCGCCAATGGGGGCAACGGTATCACGCACAGATGCGTGGATGGAGAGCGTAGATGTATGAATGCGACCGCCGTACCATTCAAGCGCGTACTCAAGCGACCGGCTTAAAGACGATAGTGAATCGCTCACCACTCCGCCCACCTCCTCCCTGTCGGGAACCATCAACGTGGCCGCATGGGTCGGCGTTGCGGCCCTCACATCCGCCGTATAATCTGCCAAACTCTCGTCGCGCTCATGGCCTACGCCGCAGATGATCGGAATCTTTGAACCAAACACCGCGCGGGCAACTGACTCAGAATTAAACGCCTGGAGATCTTCAAGAGAGCCACCGCCGCGAATGAGCGCGAGCGATTGAATACCCTGCTGTATTCCATCCGTATTAAACCACTCAAAAGCGCTGACAATATCCCTGATCGCTCGATGCCCTTGCACTTGCACGTGAAAAAGAGAAATCTCAAGTCCGCCCCATCGAGCATTGACGATTCTCATAAAATCCGTGTACGCGGCTGACTCCCGTGATGCAATCACACCGATTTTTTCCGGAAAGCGCGGGAGTCCCCGCTTCCGAGCAGGATCAAAGAGTCCCTCTTGATCAAGTTTTTTCTTCGTGATCCCGTAGGCGCGGCGCAGAGCACCCTCACCCCTTAACTCAACGGCATCAACGGTAATCGAAAACTTTCCGCTCTTGCCGTACACGCGCGGAACACCGTGTACGACGACCTGCATGCCGTCCTCAAGCGCGGCGTGAAGATTCCATGCGGCCGCAAAACAGCCGATGATACTGTTCTCATCTTTCAAATCAAAAAAAATCCACTTGTTCTGATTAAGGCGGTATCCCGAAATCTCGCCTTCAACACTGACGCGCCGCTGACCCAGCGCGATGTTAACGTACTCGACGAATTCAGAAACGGAAAAAACAGGAACCTCTGTATTCTCGATCATACAGCAAATGCTTTTATATAGCGCCTCACTTCTTTTTTTAATCCCGACATCAATTGCCTTTCCGTCAATGGTGAACGAAGAAATTCAACCTTTCTATCACTGATGTCACCAAGATACACCAGTTGCTCAAGAAAGAGCCGGCCGTTAAAATCATCTCCGTATTTTTTCTCCGAAAGCCGTATCAGCTCGTCAAGCGTTGCGTACCGTTCATTGAGTATAAATAAAGACGTCAACGTAATCGCGATATGCCGCTCGCTGACCGATTTCAAATGTCTTTGATGCACCAATATCTTTTATTGAGAGTACAGGAACGCCATGATGTTTTTTTAGCGGGTGTACCGGCGGATAGGGGTAATAACGGAATGTCGTTTTGATGTCAGATACGAAAATATCATATTGTTCTGTCATACGAAAAACCGGCTTGACTCGTTCTCCGTAAAATACTTTTTTTACTTTTGCGTGAAGGTTTGGAGCGAGCGCATGTTCCGTAAAAAGATCAAAATCGTAGGAAACACGATGTCCGATCTGGAGCGCCAAAGCAGTACCGCCGACTAAGTGATAGCCGCGAAAGTTCGCGAGACGCGGAAACAATCGTTTAGCTTCTCCCGTGAGGCACTCGTCGTGCATGAGGCATTGAAGTTACATTGAAAACTGTTTTTGAAAGTTCAACCAAACTTGGTCGAACGGCGGTTTTTGGGGTTCGTGAAAGTATTCCCTTAATTTTTCGTGTCCCATACTGCCGCATCATCCATTTCCATTGGAACAAATCGCCGTAGGATAAAATTTGTTTGATGATGAGAGAGGCGTCCTCATCCTTATTGAGATCTCTGAAAGGATACGACCAAAACATCGGGCGGAACGATTCCGGAAGGCGCTGTTTTTGCGCTGTATTTTTCATTTTTTTGATCTTCTTCATACAGACAGTATACCATATTCGACTCATTTTTTCAATACCACAAAATACCCGGTTCCTTTTCTTTGCCTGAAGTCCATTCTATTATTTACTGTTCTTTTTGTTCTTCCTGCGCTTTCAAATAGGAAAGAAAAGTATCTACGGCCTCCGCCTTACGTCCATGATTACCTGCAACGATTGTTTCGGGTAGCTTAAATCTATCTGAATTTTCCTTTATGAAATCGTCGAGGTCTTGCTGACTATTAAGCATACTTGAATTCACGATAATTTCGAGGCGGATTGGTTCTACGCCCGGATGTGCAGTATTCCATTTTTCAACCTCTTTCTGAACATTCGCTATCGCGCGAATCCCCGCACGTTCATCTGCAATATCATCACCATCTTGGTTAAAAATCTGTAAATCTGAAATCACCAATAGGCGCTCTCCTCCTTCTTTATTCTTCAACATCTCCGCAATTCTTGTCCCCACTCCAGGCACTGAATCTGCAAAAACGGCGTCGGTTTTATTTACCCTATTGAGTTCCACTTGGATACTCTCAATATTCTCCTTATCATCCTCAATTATAAGAAGGGGGCTATTCTGTAATACTTCAAGCGCTGCGCGCTCATGCCGATCTCCTCCGGTTTCGGCCTGCGCGAGCGCATGCGCGGCTCGTTGTTCATCCGAAGGGATACCGGCTACCCCCGGTTCATTTTGTTGCTGTGCGGACTGTTCAGATCCTTCCTCTAAATCATCTGGACGATCGTGTGCCATAGTGATAAATGGTTACAAATAATATAGTTACGGTATCTTTTCTACCAAATAAATAACATCTTTTAATAACACATTACTCCCAAACGGCTTATACAGCAATGCTTTAAACGTTGTAAGTCCCTTTTCCTCATAAGCATGCAAAAGCTCACTGTTAAAGTGTTTCAAGGCAGAGCCGATCTTTTTTATGTTCCCAGCATACAACACTTCTTCAAAATTGTAAAATGCCCAAAGCAACCGCTCACGAAGCGTGGAATCGTGTAATTTTAGGCATAAATCCTTGCGAAACGTATCTTCGAGTGGAAGGTATGCCGGCAAACTTCCCGCCTTTGTTTGCAGTCCCTCTTGAAGAAGTTTTTTCTTGTCTGCATCCGAAAGATGGGAAAACTCGTACAGGACCTGCAGGGTATACTCAAGGACATAAAACACGCCGACATTCTGAAGATGGTTGAGATCGGCGCTCCTCTTCTGTTCCTCGCTCATCGTTGCTCCTTTTTTGTGTACGGATTCAATGATGAGGTGGTACTCAAGAACGCCTTTCTTCGCGCTCTGCACTGCGCTCTGGAGTTCCTGAACAAGTTTTTTTGTCTTTGCATCGAGGGTGCCATGCTGATAGACCTCAATGAGATTCCCGAGCGCTTGAATAAACATAACCTCATTTATTTCTTTTGGCAGTATGCTTGACTCTATCATTTCAAGCACTCGATATGCATGGGTGTCTTTAAGATTTTGTTTTACAAGGGTGTTTTTCAACCTTACGCACGCTTGCCGTGTTTCGGACAAAATCGTTTGCTGTATTTTTTTATCAAAAAAATGAAAGGGGCGCTTTCCAAGCGCATGTACGGTGTCTAAAAATATATGCAGCGGCGTTTTCATATCATGCTCCAAAAATATCTTTCAACCCGTCCCAAATTTCCGGCAGATTTTGTTCCCGAAGCGCATACCACCACTCCACCCCCCACAGATACACTTCAGGGAAGCCGACATTGCGCGCAAAACGCACATTATCTTTGATTTTATCGAGCGGCATCAAAAGCATGCTTTCATCCGGCCCCATGCTCTCGACGGGCTTGCCGGCCCATGGTTCTGTTTGCAGCTCCGTCACAATAATTGTCTTTCTCCATGGACTGATGAGTCGTGCGCGGAACTGATACCATCCTTCCTTAATGGGAAACGGGATGTGCGTATTGAAAAAATCGTTCCATGCTTCGCGATACATGCTGACTCCCAGCACGTCGCCGTAAAAAGCAAGCGGCATCCATACGGTCCACTCCCCTGAATCCGTTACGACAATCTCATGGCCCGGATCAATCGATCGAACCAGGTCAATTTCTTTTTTCAAGAGGCCGAGATTATATGGCCGAGAACAGCGGCCAAAGGGAAACAAAACCTCATTTTCCACCTGCCAACGGGAAAGTGCGGGATGGTCTTTGTAGCGCTCAACAACCGCTCGCACAGCGTCCAGGACTTTCTCATCGAATTGGGGTGCTGGAAAACCCTTTACCCACTCAGGGTCGTGGCACTCCGGCCACCGAGGAAGCTTCCTGCCAACCCCCAGCACTACATGGGCTTTCCGGCGCGCAGCCCAGTCGAGCTGATAATCGAGGTCGTCAAAAGTAAAATAATCGTCCTCCGGTTCAGTCGTATTCCAATACGCAGATAGACGAACATACCGCACACCCAAATCGTCTAGTATGGCGCGATATGCCGCGCGCCAGTCAACACCAAACGACTCCGCGTACGCGGGACTGAATGTGACGCCAAACTTTGTGTCGTTGTTCGCAGGAGTACCGGGGAGATTCAACAGAAATAAAAAAATAGCGAAGATCGCTCCGATAATAATAACGAATACGAATAACAATTTCTTGAGATGCATGTAATCCTAGGGGATACAAAAACACCAAAACAAAAACACACGACACAAATCACAAATTCTAAACTCCAAGCTCCAAATAAATTTCAAATCCAAAATTCAAAAGGCGGGTAGTGTTGTTTTGGATTTTATGAATTGTGATTTATTTGTGATTTGAAATTTTTGATTTGGTGCTTAGTGCTTTGTTCGTTTATACCGCCAAAGGTGATTTTTCTTCGAATGCCTCTGCTTCGTGGTCATGCGCGGCCAATACGAGCTTTTCCACCGCGTACGCCCCCATAATCGGCGCTTCAATAAATCCGTTCAGCGCGGCACGAGCCAGCCAACCGCTTTCCAGCCAGTCGAACAGCCATTCGTCGGCATAGTGCGGATCGTCTTGCGTAATACCGCCTCCGACCGTTTTCAACCAGGTACGATTGAAGTCCTCTTGCGATCCGACGGAGGGCGCCATAATAATGGGCAGCCCAAGACCGGTGTAAAAAGAAAGTTCCGATGGCTTGGTCCAAAGCATATCGGCTTTTCGCAGGAGCGCATTGAACGCCTGGAAGTATTCAAATTTCGTTTTGCGGTATAGGACATGGATACCGCGCCCCAGTTCCTCGGTGAGCGTATTCTTTTTTATCTCCTCCTCGAAAAATTCTTTTACTTCTTTCCGGCTTCCCGCGATAAGGTGAAGGCAGAGCTCACCGCCCAAAATGCGCTGCCGCAAGCTCTTTATGATTGCCTGGCCTATATCGCTTTGCGCCCCCGCTCCCCCTACCGCGAACACGAGCGTGAGAGGATGGCCGGCGCGTTTTGGCACATGTTTCTTGCCAAGATGATAATTGATAATATGTCCGAACTTATGCAGCGTGAGCTTTTTGGGATCAAGATTGATAAGTCGCGATCCAAGGTCATGTTTCAACGCAGCCATACCGGGTCCGCCGATATTTTCCTTTGGAAGCGGAAACCCGGTAAAAAATATGTTCTCCTCTTTTACGCCATACAGCTTCAACCGTTCAACAACGCGTCGGTTTGGCGCAAGATATTTTATACGGCTTCGCTTGGGGTCTTTGGGAACCCATGTTCTGCTGACATCCGCATCACACACCTGACAATAAATCTCACCCTCGTACCCGTAAAACTCGGCCGCAAACGCGGCAAGGAAAAATGTTGCGATCAGCGGCAATCTTTGATTCTCCGTCAGTACTTTTGTAAACAAATGCTTCCCAAGACCTTTCTTTTCAATAAGGGCATAGGTCTGGAGAAGCTGAAGATTCGGACGGGAGAGATCCCTGCGGGGATAGAACCGCGGGATTTCCTGAATTTTGTCGAACACTTCAAATATATATTTCCCAATGATGGATCGCGCCTGAAGGCGTGATACCATCTCGTACCCCTCACGGCTCTGCTTCCACAGATCGCGCTCTGCTTTTGGCAACCCTTTATAATCATTCATTGCCAAAATACCCTTATACGCAATATCATGCAGCGGGTAAGCGGCGCGCTGATGTCCATATCCCATATCCACCGTAATGACCCACGCTTTTCCATGTGCCGGATTTTTTTCCTTTGGCATACCGCTATTTCTTCTTAGTGAGCTTTTTATCCTTCTGCCGCCATTTCAGCTTTGGAAGCTTCACGCCGACTCGCTGCTTCTGATGTTTCTTTTGTGCCATAGATAAACGAATTACGAATCAAGAATAATGCATTAAGAGACCTCTGCAAAAGGGCTTCCCGGTCATTTTTGAGTCGGTTTTGTTCCAAAAAAGATGATGGATGAGGAGCCCGGCCGTGGCCGAGCAACGAGTTCAGCGCTTTTTTGGGGCGAAACTGGACAAAAATGAGCCGGAAGAAATACACAATGGACTTTTGCAGAGGTCTCTTAAGTATAGCATAGTTATTTCATTGTGCGTGTGGACAAGAATGATGCCGTGCCTCGATTCACATACAAAGTATGAAAAAATAGATATTTCTGCTATAGTATTCGCATATTCGTAATTTGTAGGTCATGTCTTTCAAACTTCTTACAACAAACCCTATCCGCAGGGGCGTGCTCACCCTGCCGCACGGTAAAGTTCAGACGCCGTTTTTCATGCCCATTGCGACGCGCGGTGCGGTAAAATCGCTCGCTGCAGATGATGTAAAAAAGCTCGGTGCGGAAATTATTCTCTCCAATACCTATCATCTCCTCCAACGCCCGGGCCTTGAATTCTTAAAAAAACACGGCGGCCTTCATGGGTTTATGGGGTGGCCCAAGCCCATCCTGACTGATAGCGGAGGTTTCCAGGTTTTCTCGCTTTCAAAATACAGAAAGATTACCCCTGAGGGTGTCACGTTCCAATCTGAAATTGATGGGAGAAAAATATTCCTTTCGCCGGAAAAGGTTGTCGATGCGCAATTTGCAATCGGCTCGGATATTATGATGGTACTGGATGTTTGTTCGCCGTGGCCCTGCACCCATAAAGACGCCGACGAGGGACTGAATATCACGCTCGATTGGGCGCGTCGGAGCAAGGTGCATTTTGACAAAATTGTAAAACGGAAAAAATTGACGAAAAAAAATCGCCCATTGATCTTCGGTATTGCGCAAGGATCGCTGTATAAGGATCTGCGAAAAAAATCCATCGCCGAGCTAACAAAACTTGGCTTCGACGGGTACGGCATTGGCGGCGTTGCCCCAAAGAAAAAAATTACGGAATTTGTCAAATGGTGCACTGAGCTTCTTCCTGTTGATAAACCGCGTTATCTCATGGGTGTGGGGCGCCCCGAGGATATTGTTGAAGCGGTTGCTGTCGGTGTCGATATGTTCGACTGTGTCATACCGACGCGCGAAGCGCGCCACGGTTCTTTATTTATCAAAACATCAATGCCGAAGATTACAGAATCCGTAAAAAAACTTTTCTATACGACAGCTCATATCAAAAAAGAACTATACACCCACGATATGAAACCCCTTGACCCGCACTGCTCATGCCTCACCTGCACCACCACTACGCGAAGCTATCTGCGCCACCTCTTTGTCACGCGGGAGGCGCTGTTTATGCGGCTTGCCTCCATCCATAATCTGGCGTTTTATCTGAACATGATGCGGGAGTTGCAAACTACTACTATGTCATCTCGAATGAAGTGAGAGCCCCATGCGTGAGAGATATCAATAAAAAAACAACTCCCTTTCGGGAGCTGCTTTTTTATTTTGGCAAGAAATCGATTACCAACGACTGCCGCCGGATGACTGGCCGCCGCGATTGCCGCCGCCATATCCACCCGAAGAACGTCGGGGACGATCGTCGCGATCTCCCTGCGGTCGGGCCATGTTGACGACGATTGGACGTCCATCAAGCTCTTTGCCGTTCCACAGTTCGATCGCTTTGTTTGCTTCCTCTTCAGTCTCATACTCAACGAAACCAAAGCCGCGCGATCGTCCGGAAAAACGATCGGTAATGACGTTTGCCGTGAGCACGTTTCCCGCTTGAGAAAACGCCTGTCGGAGTGAGTCGTCCGTGGTGTCCCAGGACAAGCTTCCGACGAAAACTTTATATGCCATACTCGAAACTATTCCTTTCTATTAATGAGCGTAAGGCGACCTTCTTTCTCTCCTCTTGACCTCCTCGCTCACGCTTTTTGAGGCGCATAGCACAGCAAGTCATTACACGAGACACTTACTTAACTCTGATATAAGTATACACGAATACGATTATAAAGTCAAGGTACTGAAATAACGTCAAGCTTAAAACGTATCTCCCGTCCTCCAAGGGGCACGGCCTGCATGCCCCCTGTTGCTCCCCGCAGGAGTGTACCGGCAATAACGCTTGCGGCAATCTCTTCGTTATGAATTTCAATTATATGAATGAGGTCGGTACTATCCGTATCCCACTGCAGGGCTATGATATCCTTCGGCGTCAATCCTTGCTCCTTGCGCAGAGCGTTGATATGCCGAACAAGCTCGCGAACAATCCCCTCCTCCTTGAGTTCGGGTGTCAGGGTTGTGTTCAGCGCAACGCGCAAATCGCCATACTGCTTCTCTATACAATATGCTTCTCCGTTTGTCATCGAAACATTTTGAACCATTTTAACGTTCACCTCCTCCGCTATAAGCTCATTCAATTCATCGGAAATCTTCCCTGTATGCTGGAGGGTCATAAGCGGTTGGCGAACCCTGATACCCGACTCTGCGCGTAACGAGTGCGCCATTTCAACGATCTGCCGCACCAGAGCCATATCTTCTTCCAATGATGTGTTAATGAGCGCTTCATGAACGGTCGGCCATGATTCCAAATGCACCGATTCACATTTCGGGTTTTTTGATTCCTTGCGCGTGATTCCTTGATATAGTTCCTCGGCGATGAAGGGTGTGAACGGCGCAATGATTTTACAGAGCGTGACGAGCACCTCCCGCATTGTCGCGCATGCCTGTTGTCTGTCGCGCATATCATCGCTCTTGAACCGATCGCGCGACCGGCGGAGATACCATGTCGAAAGTTCATCGATGAATGCCTTCATCAGCCGGCCCGCTTTTACCGTAGCATAGGTATCCATATGCAGGGTGACGTCGCGGACAAGGGAGTGAAGCCGGGAGAGAATCCATGCGTCAAGCGGGTTTTTGGAAACGTCATCCTGCTCGCCCGCATCCGGTGCATAAGTGGTATAAAACTCAAACACATTGCGAAGTATATTGACCACCTTGTTATACGCGTCGCGCACTTCACGGTCGTTAAAAAACAAATTCTCGGCATCCATGACCACGCTTGTCAGGAGATAATAGCGCAGCGCATCAACGCCATACTGTTCGATAACCACCCAGGGGTCGGTATAGTTCATTTTTGATTTTGAAAGCTTTTCGCCTTTTTCGTTGAGAATCGTGCCGGTCGTCACGCAATGTTCAAAGCTGATATTATCAAAAAGCACCACAGCCATCACATGCATATAATAAAACCACGCTCGGGTCTGCGCGATGTATTCGGCAATATACTGCCCCGGAAAACGGCTCTTGAATACGTTCTCGTTTTCAAACGGATAGTGAAACTCGGCAAACGGCATGGATGCGGACTCCACCCAGCAATCAATGACTTCGGGAATGCGCTCCATTGTCCCGCCGCAGGCATCGCACTTCACGAGCACTCTGTCCGCCGTGTGTTTATGCAGATCAATCGCATCAAGCGCATCGCTTCCATAGACCTCGTCAAAATTAAGCGCTTTGTTTCTCAGCTCGCGAACGCTCCCGATGCACACTGTTTCCTTGCAGTCGGTATCGCTATTTGTACACCGCCAAAACGGCAGCGGTGTTGCCCAATATCGATTGCGCGAGATATTCCAGTCGGGAGCCGTTTCTAAAATATGCAAAAAACGACCGTGTTTCAAATGATTCGGATACCACGATATTTTTTCGTTCAGTTCAATCAGGCGCGATTTAATTTTCTGAATATTGATAAACCATGCCGATATCGCGTTGTAAATAAGGAAGGTCTCGCACCGCCAGCAGCGCGGATAGGAATGCGTGTGCTGATTGCACGCAAACATCAATCCTCGCTCAGTCAGATTCTTTTTAATATCTTTCTCCGCTTGTTTGATAGCGCGCCCTCGCAAAAATTCGGGAACAACGTCGGTGTATTCTCCGCGTTCATTGAGCATCGGCACGACAGGCAAATCCAACGCAAGCCCCAGATTGTAGTCGTCCTCGCCATACACGACCGCCGTGTGAACGACGCCGGTGCCTTCATCAGTTGTGACAAAATCAGCTGCGGCAACATAGTATGCCTTCTTGCCTGTTTCACGAACAGCCGGCATGTCAAACAATGGCTCATATTCACATCCGACGATCTCTGAACCCTTATATTCTTTAACCATCGTGTATGCTTTTTTATCAAGAACCGTCGCGATGCGTTCTTTTGCAGCAAGAATCTGACCCCCTTCCGTTTCAAGTAGCGAGTAATCAATATCGCTCCCTACTGCAAGCGCGACATTCCCCGGCAATGTCCACGGTGTTGTCGTCCACGCCAATAAATAGACATCTCCGACAATACCGAGTTTTTTATGTGCGTTTGCCAGTTTGAACTTTACCGTCACCGCCTCCTCGGTGACGTCCTGATAACTATTGTCCATCGCAACTTCCGCTTTTGATATCGGTGTCTCACAGCGAGGACAATACAAAAGCACTTTTCTCCCTTCGTAAATCAATCCTTTATCCCAAATCGTTTTCAGCGCCCACCACACGCTTTCCATGTAGGAGGTATCCATCGTCCTGTATGCGGTGTCAAACTCCACCCAGCGGCCGATGCGCCGTACCATTTTTTTCCATTCCTGCGTGTAGGTCAAAACAGCCGAGCGGCATGCATTGTTAAACTGCTCGATGCCATACGTATTGATTTCTTTTTTTCCGGAAATCTTAAGCTGTTTTTCGATGAGATTCTCAATGGGAAGGCCGTGGCAATCCCAGCCCCAGCGCCGGCGCACGCGATACCCCTTCATGGTCCAATACCGCGGAACAACATCTTTTATAACCGAGCTCAATATATGGCCATAGTGCGGCAAACCGGTCGCAAACGGCGGACCATCATAAAACACATACGGCTTTTCCTCGGGCCGCTGGTCGACGGATTTTTCAAAAATTCTGTTCTTCTCCCAGAATGCTATGAGTTTCTCTTCGCGTTTCGATATGTCGGACATAAAACGAGGATGCTGAATTAGTATCACCGGTGCTGCTGTTTTGAAAGAATATGTTCCATCATGCGTCCGCCTATCGCCGCGCATACAAGAACACCAACATAGGTGACCAGAAGCGCCTGAAATGAGAGCGAGATGTCGCGCGCGATTGCCAAGAGAAATAAGACATACCATGATACGAGCGAAACCGCTCCGGAGGTGAAAATAAAACGCTGTATTGAATGCAATTCGCCGGGGGTATGCCGATGTTTTTCCCCCATGCTGATATGGATGAGTCGCGGCAGGATGCTCAAATGAACGGCGGCGCTGTTCGCGATGATGACCGCAAGCGCTATCCAGGAAACCTGCATGGCGGATGGTGCTCCGATATCCTCCACCCGCGCCAACGCAAGTCCGGCGCCGGAAAGAATGATAGCGGCAAGCGTGAACCACGTAACCTGCGATATAGTCGTCAGCACATCGTGTTCCCATTCGGAAATATGGAAATCCTTTAAAAATTTGAAGAAGAAAATATCGCCAACAGTCGCTGTCCCAAGTCCGACGGCAAGCACGAACAAATGCGCGGTATCAATAAGCGGTTCGTATGCCGCAAGCAGTGGCAGAAGCGATCCGTCCGAAGTGATGACGGCGGTTGCAAATAGCACCGTACAGAAACCCGCCGAGACAAGGCACAGCGCGCACCACTCCTTGAGGGTAAATGCCTGGATAAACGTAAGGTATGCGGAAAACAAAAAAGCACTGATCGTGATCCCGATCAGAGCAAGCAATACCAGAGGGTGCGAAAAATCAGGCGCAATGAAAAACGTCGTATACGCGACAAAAATAAGCGCGTAATACGATAAGCCGATATGCTCAAGCGGCATGCCGAAAAAACGTGCGTACTCGCTATGCATGACGTGCTCGCATCTGCCGCCGATTGGGCAGAGCATCTTTTCGTGCGCATGCTTCTTGCGCGCTATATACAGCGTCAGAAAAAAACCGGCGATTGACGTGAAGATGAGAAGAAGTTTTAGGAGGGCCATGGGATATATAATAAAACCTAATGTCAAAATCCTAATATCAAATCAAATCCTAAATCCAAATGACTGCTCCTTTTGACTTTGAATTTTGATCTTGATTTGACATTTGGGCTTTGTTATTTGATATTTACTCTTGCCCTTTTACGCTTTGCGTTTTGCATTTTCCGTCAGCACATCCCTCGCATCCCGTCGATAGGTGCAAAAGTCGCAACTTCTGCCCGGCTCGGGTACCGCTGTCGTGTCAAGCGCTCGCTTCATGGCTAACAGCGTATCGTGCACCCAGGAATCATCTCCGTTATAGGGAATGATTTTCACATCAAACTCCAGCTTGCCGTCAAACGCCTGCCGGTCGCGCTTTCCGTTACAGTACACGAAATATCCTGTCGGGGAAACGGCAAAATCATTCCGTCGAAAAAGCCATTGGTATATTTCCATTTGGCGTTTGTATCCGCCCTGCCACTCCGCATCAATGGTCACCTCCGCATCCTTGCTTGTCGCTTTGTAGTCAACCACAATAAGTTCACCTGCAGGATTTACCCACACATCGTCAACGCCGCCGTATACCAAAAAATTCGTATCAGTATGATGATGCGCGATTCCTTTGAACGTATCGCGCCATTCATCAATCCTCGCGTGCTGATACGGAACCGCGTCAACGCCGTAATGCTCCATAAGAGGATGCGCCGTGCTTGCCGCGCGATGCATATCGAATTCTTTCTTAAGCAATATGTCAACGGCCGAATTCAAATTAAAGGGAAATCCCGGGGGCTGCCCCACGCCAAGGCGGACATCAATATAAAAACAACGAGGGCAATTCGTAAACAGCTCAATTTTTGATCGGGATACTTTAAACGGAGCCGTTGATTCCGGATCGTAGATATTTCGCGTCCGTCTGCCTTTGTAAAAATCTGACATGGGTTAGGAGTTAGGAGTTAGGAGTTTTGGTTAAAACAAAACATGACAGAACAAACCTGCTTATAGATTTAAGTATATCACAAAAAACCCACCTACACAATGGGATGGGATGAGCCGATCCGCGGTATAGGTTCCGCTAAGGAATGACCCATGGTGTGTAGAGGTCTTTGAATAAAATGATAAAAAGGTTCATTCAGTGCGTAAAATATGCTATAGCATATTTTACGCACTTGACTCTATCCAATCCCCTTCCAAGATGAGCCCAACTGAAAATCAACGGGGAGTATGTAAGGGCTTGGAAATAAATTATCACTCCAAGTTCGCTCAGATTTATATCAGATTTATGTTAAAAAATATGAATACTATAGTCATATTTTGAGGATTTTTTTACGTAAAGATGATCTGAAGATGAGATGAGATTTGAGTGATTATTTGTTTCCAAGCCCTAAGTGTATCAATAATGTTCGTGTGCTTGAACGGAGGGAAAACACAAAAATCCCCCGATTGGAATCGGGGGATTTTCTATCAGCTCTTAGAGCGAGGCAACTGTTTTATTCTCTGTCTTCTGGAAGAAGGACTGAATATCATTCATGTCAAATTCCATATTCTGCAGCCCCCTTTCCTGTCGCTCGCCTTCATCGTTCTGAAATTGTTCCCGCTGTGGCGTTTGCTGTTGGCGTTCGAATCCGGGCGGGAGATCAAACTTGACTCCCGGTCCGCTCTTGAATTGCGGCATGTAATCCTTGATCGCGCCGAGACCTTCCAATGCATTGACAAGCTCATCGCGCACATCGAATGCCTCCTCTATAAGCGATACGAGATCTTCGGGGTCAAACTTCTTCTGTTTCACAAGGGCGGTGATTTCCGTTTGCTTGCTTTTGAGCTGGGCGAGAAGATCTTTAAGCTCTCCGACATCTTTTTTCTGCTTCTCAAGCTGGGTAATGAGCCGAGTATAGCGTTTGATTTCGCTGTCGGATTGTTTCAGTCCCTTTGTCACATTGAGTGCCATGTCAAGCGCCTCGCGTGTAAGATAGAAATCGGATGACCCGTCGAAAAACTCATCGTCGAGCGCTTCAAGCGCGCCCTCCGGATCGGTCTTCGCGAGATCCTTTGCTTTCTGCAAGGCAGCAGCAATTTTGTCAAACTCAACCTTCAAGTCATTCAGAAGCTCCGAGAGATCGAACTTTTTTTGTGCCGCTACTTTTTTTCCGAGTCGGGTCACTTCCTTTTTCATCTTCTTGAGATCCTGATCCGCTCGTTTCAGCATGTCGCATCCTCGATGAAGGTCTCCCATTTTCGGGCCCCACTCGCGCATCATCTCGCCATTCTCGCCAATACTGTCCATGACCTCTTCTAGCTCGTCGGCGGTCTTTGCCGCTTCGATCTTGGGCACCGCCGCTTCGCTCGCGGCAATTGCCGTCTTTAACTCTTCGGGGATTCCGGCACCGCATTTTGCAAGCTTTTTTTCAAGCTTTGATAGCTCTGATTTCATTCTTTTCACGCCACCGGTAAACTGCTTCATCCCCTGCTTCATCTGTTTGAACCGCTGTTCATCGCGCTTCTTTTCTTGTTCTTCCATACGTTTCTCTTGCTCTGCCATCTCTTCCTCGCTGGGACCATCACAGGTTGTTCCCTCGGCGCATCCATTTTGATCTTGTTCATCTATCATCATTTCGCCTTCCTTCCCGCGATTCTGATTTTCTTGCCCCTTCATCTGAGCACCTTGGCGCTGCTGCTTATTCTGAAGCTGGTTCGTCTTTCCCTGATTGTCCATCATCTTGTCGCCATCGCGCCTCATATCTTTGCCCCCTTGAACATCTTCGCGGGGATTTTTTATATCTTTTCGCATATCACCGTCCACCCTCCGCATATCTTTCTGTTGACCCTGTATATTCTGTTGCTGGCCCTGCTGCATGTTCTGCTGCTGGCCTCCAATCGCCTGATCTTGCTGCTGATTCTGCTCTTGGGCAGATACCGCGCCGGTAAGAAACAAGAAAGAAAAAATCAGCGCCGAAATGACATATCTGTATATCATACGCGTAAGGATATAAATAGTATTATTGCTTTTGCAATTTCTTTAGAAGATCAAGCGCCGTCCCACCCGACGAGGATGATGATGGCTGTTCTGTTTTTACGGAATGCGCCGCCGTCTCTTTTTTCGTCTCTTGTTTTGCCGGGGCTTTTGCGTCTATGGATTGCTGCTCCGCCTTCACCTCTGCCTTTGCTTCCTTAACCAGTGAGTTCAGGAACGCTCGCGTCTTGGGACCGACATCGCCGTATCCTGCCGTCTTTGCCGTGGCAATCTTTGCCGAGGTCTGAAGCGTCTTGACCGCCTTGACTGTATCCGCATTCAAGATACCTGATACTTTTCCTTTATAGTACCCGTTCGCCTGCAAGATAAGCTGGAGCGCTTCGACATCTTTTCCGCGAGCTCCTTGCGCAAGATAGCGTGAGAACGACGGAAGGGCGATAATTTTCGCATCAGGAACAGCGGTGAGTACTTTTTCTGCCGCAAGGGCGGGCGTTGCCGGTGCTGCTGCTTGTGCCGCTGAGACGCCCGGAACAGCTGGAGTTGCCGGTGTTGCGGGAGTTGCGGATGCTTTTGCCGCCGTTGCCGGGACAGTAATCTCAAATTTGCCAGCACCGACGCTCGTCACGGCTGTTGCGCCTGCTGTCGCTGTTTCCGTCTTTGCTGCTGCGGTTGTTGTTGCTGCCGATGCCGCCGCCACATAGCTGCTTCCTCCTCCGCCTCCGGAGCTGCTTGAACTGCTGCTCGACGTTGAAGATGCCGTTGACGTTGTTGCTGCGCTTGACGCGGCTGACTCGCCGTTATTGTTCAACGCGGAAATCTTATAGAAGTACGCCGTGCCGGCACTCAGTCCCGTATCCTGATAGGTGACCGTTGATCCGCTCGACACGGTTGGCTCGGAACCAATACGGCTAAAGGTGCCGTCCGACGATGTGCTGCGATAGATGTCATAACCGGTCGCGCCGCTTACTGCGGTCCACTGCAAGTTGATTGTGCTGGTCGTCGATGTGCCTGTGACGAAGTTAGTCGGCGCTGATGGTGCTGACGGATCGGTTGGAACTACCGGCGCAAACAAGGAGAAGTGATCGGTCAGGGCGCTCAATTTCACACTCGCAACATTGGAAAGATCTTCGGACGGACTCGTGACGACTGCTCCTGTTGAGTCAACATAGGTCGTTGTCGTGGACAATGTCGTCCAGTTTGATACCGATTCATCCCAGAAACCAACATCGAGTTTTTCAATTTCTGACATTGTGTTAATGGACGAATCCGATGAGGATGCTGTTGTCGCAAGCTCTGACTTCGTATAGGTGAGCTCAACCGTCACGCTTTCTGTCAATGTTTTAATGGGGGTGCCATTTGCGTCAGTCGCGCTAATCTCAACTGCGGCGACCGGTCGCGCGGTCTCTGTCTGCGTATAATTCGTCGTCTTCTTCACCTGCATATTTCCGGCTGACGATGAGCTGCCCAGCGCGTTTGCCGGCACGTTCACCTTAATACCTGCCGATGTATCTTCAATGCTGCCGCCCGTTGACGGCGTCATCGGCTTTGACTTCGGTGCTGACACCGTGACAGTTGTGGTAAGGGTAATATCTTTACCGATCGCCGATGCGGTTGTCGTATCAACAGTGGCGCTCAGTTCCGCCTCTGCATATCCGTCGGATCGCGCAAATACTCTCCAGATGCCTTCCGCCACAGAGAGCGTATACTGCCCATTTGCATCAGTCATTGCTCCGGCAAATCCACCGCCCTGCTTTTCGGCTCTCACAAACGCATTTGCCGCGCCTGTTGTGCCGATAAGCACAGTACCCGCTATTGTTTTCGTTGCTGCCGTAAGAACAAGCGCCTGCGTCCCGACAGCCGCATTGACTGTCAATGAGGTCGGCACGCGGTAATACCCGGGCTTCATTGCGTTGATAAAGTATGAACCATCAGCCGCGCGCAACGTCGCCTGACCGTTTGTGCCCGTTTTGCTCCCGAAGTGCTCACCGCTGGTCGGATTCATAAGTTCAACCCACGCATCTGCCAATAATGCGCTTGCTCCGTCGCGAACGGTAACCGTAATCGTTCGCAATGTTGGAACGGTGACGGTAAGTCCTTCATTACCGTCGGCAACCGTCATAATACCTGTCGCGCTCGCATAGGTCGTGCTTCCATCGGTTGCGGCAACGGCGGTAAACGGAATCGGCGCTCCCTGCATATCAATATTTACGATATAACTGCCGTCAGGCGCCGAAAGCGTTCCGGTGGTTGAATTCTCAATTTTCTTCCGGATATTCGCCCCTGTTGTTGAACGGAGTTCAACAAACGCGCTTGCAACCGATGAGGAAAACGTCATCGTGATAGTGCGCAGGGTCGCGACCGTAAGATCTTTGTTCGGTACAGCCGCCGATACATTAAACGCGGCTAATGGCGCGATATCTCCAAAACCCGGCACGAATCCGTCAACGACATAGCCGTTTCCTTGCGGCACATTAAAGCTGTACGCTCCGAGTGTATCGGTAAATGTTTCATTAAAGTATGAACTGTTCTTAATGCGCACTCGGGCTCCTTCCCGCGCGGTGCCGCCAACAGTGACGGTTCCGGAGACCGCGTAGGATGTCCCTGGCGAGAAATTGATATCCGTCGCGTTTGCCGTTGTGACGATGACGGTCTGTTCAGTCAGATTTCCGTATTGGGGCAAGAAGGCGCCGACACTCCATGTACCAGCTGACACAAAGAGGGAATAATTTCCGGAACTGTCTGTTGCGGCGCCGGATCGTCCGGGCGCACCCTGCTTATATGCATAGACAGACGCGCCGTTGATAACATTGGTCCCGTCAGTCACTTTTCCGGAAATCGTATAATCTGGTTTTGCCAACTTCAACACAAAAGATGTTGCGGCCGCGGTAGCCGTGACTGCTGTTGCGGCACCGTCAATCTTGAGGTTTGTATTCGCGCCCGTAGTCACGTCATTTACCACCTCAACCGGCACTTCCTTTGATTGGGGCATGCCTTCAATAACCGCGCCGACATTAAACACTCCTTGGGTGACATTGAGAATAAACGTTCCGGTGGTGTCTGTTTTCGCAAAGTTTCCCATTGATGTTCCGGACGGTGAGTACGCAAACACATTGGCGTTTGCTATAACTTTGCTTGCGAGATCTTTCACGATACCGCGTATTTCCTTCGTTGATGCGGTGAGAGTAAATGCTTTGGTACACGTCGTGGTTCCCTCAATCACACAAGTAGCGCCGCTGATACGGATATTGACCGGCCGCGGCGGGAGATAGCTCGGCGAAGGCGGCGGGCCGGACATCTGTCCTTTTGGCATTTGGGGACCAACCCCAAGGAACCAGTCGCCGTCTGACAGGCGAATCGTAAAGTTTTCAGCACCGGCATTGGTGTCAAGCGTTTTTTGCATCACGCGGAATCCGGCCGGACCATTTGCGAAAATATCAATGGGCTCACTTGACGGTCCGTCAACGGAAACCGTTACCGAGGTTCCCGTACCTGCCGCGGTCGCGCTTGAGAGCGTAAAATTGCGCACGGTGTTTGCGCTCATCATCACGCGCTCCGGAAATTTCCCGAGAAATTCAGTCGTGTCATTAATCTTTACGTACGGTTCTGTTCTCAATCCATAATCACCGGGCGGGAGATTGGAGAAAGAATACGTTGCCGTTTGTCCGCCGCCAAAATCCGCAGATGTTGCCTCAAGCGGGCCGGTCATTGGCGAGTCAAGGAATACCGAAATCGTTCCGCTCTGATTATTGTTTGTCGCGGTAATCGTTCCGGTAAGCGTATAGGTGGTGGTCCCCGCCGACTGGATAAAGAATGGCACTGAGCTCAGTGTTTCAAGATTTGTCGTACCGTTCTTTGTCGCGATGCTCACGGTATATCCGCTCGTGTTGAAATCCTTTGGAACGGTTGAGTTGACGATGCCCCCGATGTCAAAATCAAGCACATCATGTCCTTCGCTGTTGGTTGCCCCGCTCACATAAATGGTGATGGTTCGCGCATTCGCGTTTACCACAACCCCGTCATCGGCAAGACCTCCTTGCGCGGTTCCGGTATCATCGGCATTTGCCGCGCCGCCTCCGCAGGACTTCGCGCCGGACATTCCCGCGACGTTCGTCTGGCACTTGAACGTGACGGTGCCGGTGCCCGGCCCGTTTATGTCGCGGCGTTTCGGAGAGTTGATATCCTGTTTTGCGCCGGATACATTAAACCCTTGCGGGAAGGTAAGCACGATGGCGCCTCCATCCGGTATCTGCCGCGAGAGAGACAAATGTACGCCGTAAATTGTGGTGGTGCCGGTCATCATATTGAACGGCCGTACTTCCGTTTGCGGCGCGAATCCGAATGTTGCAGAGGAAAATGTGGTTGGCTTAAAATCACCAACCGCTTTCATCATGTCATTGGTAATGGTCATCGGCCCGAGTTGTCCTTGGGTGGTCGCGCTGTTCTGCACGGTTGCACGGCTGGTATTTGCGGTATCCGGAGCGGTCCCGGAGGTGCTGATTGCGTTTCCTCCGATGTCCTTTGCGTTTGCAACCGCGACATAGAGCTGTTGTCCCTGAACTTGCGCCGCAGTCGTGCTCGTCGGACGGTATCCGGAAATCATCGCCGCATTGTTCTTCCCATCATAGGTAATCTGCGCAGTCGCGGGAAGTGTAAGTGTTGTACCCGCGGTTGCCGCGTTAAACCCCGCTGTTCCGTATTTCACCGTATAGTTGGCAACGCGCAGTACGCTGGACGTAAAGTTTGTCGTATCGGTTGCCGGTGATGAGTTCATCGGTTTGCTGAATGATATTGAGATGTTTGTGTCATCCGCTGTCAGCGACGTCACAGTGGGCGCGGACGTGTCGGCAGAGCCGGTGGTAAACGCGCGCGTTGCCGCCGCTATTGCCGTACCGTTGATTCCCCGAACTCCGGCGGTAAGAGAGAGCGTGTATTGCGTGGTCGGCGTCAATACGCGCGACGGAATAAAATACGCGGTGCGCTCCATCGGCCGATACTCAACCGTGCCGGTGACCGCTGTTGAGCCGGTCGTCAGGGTCATGGTTGAGGTCGTAATTGATGAAGAATCCATGTCCTTATCAAACGACACGCTCACCGACCCAAGCATCGAAGGAACATCGGCCGCATTCGTCGTCGGATCAGATCCGACAATGGTCGGCGCAACAGTGTCAGAAGAGGCGGATGTTGTAAAGTCGCTCATAAACGCCACTTGCGTTTCCTGTCCCGGGGCGCGCATGGTCATTCCGTTTGCGGCTTTTGCCGACCCGAGCACCTTCAGGCGATAACGAGTGGTTGCCTTAAATACGCCACAGGCCACGCCGGTGCATTCGCTTGGATAGGTGGTTTTAAGCGTGACGGTTGCGGCTTTCTTATCAGATGTCAGCGTGACGGCGTTTACTGCCAATGACGTGACATCTGTCTCGACACCTGCCGAGGACACCTCAAACAGCTTCACGCCGCTTGCGAGCGTATACGTACCCACAGCATCATCGGCCATGGAGGTGTCAAAGTTAATCATGATCTTCGTATTGCGCGGTACGCTGGGCGAACCCATGGACGGTGCCGTTGTTGTCACGTGCGGTGCAATGTTTGTGCCTTGACCGAACACTCCACCGTCAGCAAACGTTCCGGTTGCCGTGTTGAAACCAACGGATGTTGCACTTGAGCCGGTCGTGAACGAAAATGAATAACTCCCGTCAGTCAAATTTCCCTGCACGGCGTTTCCTGATGTGTCAAGAACGCTTGGCGTCACCTTTACCGCGATCGTCTTGCTATCGCCAAACGTATTTGTGCCGGAAAACGACCATACCGCGACATTTGATTCTGTTCCACCAAACGGCATGGTATAGGTTGAATAATACGCCCATGACCCGTTTGCGGTAATGTTGGTAAGGACCCCTGTCTGAACATTCACGGAATTGACCACCATATTGCCACTTGTCAGTACCGATGTCTGACTCATTGGTTTGTCAAACACCACCAAAATCCTCATGTTTGAATCATTCCCCGGCACATTCTGCATCTTGTCACCGGGCATTGAGCGCAGTACACGCGGCCGCGTCGTGTCTCCGCCAAATCCGCCGGTAGCGCCCTGCCCCAGTTGAACAGCAATGCTTGTTGACCCTGCCGGAACGGCATCTCTTCGTTGGGTTGAGTATCCGTCTTTTGCCACAACAAGGTCATAGGGGAATCCTACGGCCAATCCGTTATTTGCCGCACCCAATGTATAGGCGCAATCCGCTCCTGTCGTCGCGCTAAAACCGCTGCCTTCGGCAAACACAAGCGATCCCTGCACACCGGCAGGACATGCGTCGCTGGTGTCTTTTACCGTACCGGTAATGGTCACGCCGCTCGATGCGATAGCCGCCGTTGTTGCGAACTGAAACGGCGTTGTTCCGCCCGGCTGATAAAAATTGTTCGTATTGGTGCCGTCAGTGGCGGTAATATAATACCGTACAATAGTTCCTACGGTTGCGGTAATAAACGCCGACGGGAGAACATAGCTATAGTATCCGTTCTGCGCATGCGTTCCGGCAACAACGCCGTCATTTGCATCCGCGCTTGGCAGTGTTGATGTTGAGGGCGTGCATCCGGAACCTGCACAGGCAGACAATGTCGTGGAAAGGGCCGGCGTCGTGCTCGCGCTTGCGATATTGTCAAGCACGCGCGCGTACACGGTAACCAACGCGTTTGCGCGCGCCTGGACAACCGGACGATGTTCTATTTGCGGCGGCTGGACATCCGTCACTGATGCCGAGGTGGTGAAACTGCGAACCGGCGTGTTTTCCTTCCTGTTTTGATCTATTACATCCGATGATGCAAACTGTGTTGTTGGTGTGGGATCCTGATAGGTCTCCACTTTCCAGTAATATGTTGTGTTTGACGTCAGCGTCGACGCGGGGGTGATTGTGAGAAAGTTTCCCGCTGAATAATTCACATTGCATGAAGTCGCGGTACAATGACTTCCATTCGTACCTTGCGCATCCGGCTTTGGAAAAACATAGTTCCACAGCGCGGTTGCAAAATCCTGCGTCGCGCTCAATACAATACGGTAATGGGTAAATGTGGTGTTTGTTGAGGGATTAAAATTAAATCCGGGCGTAGGCAACTGGATTCCCGTTGCCGATGCGGTTGGAAACACGAGATTGAGCCCAGCCGCGACCGTTCCGGTGACATTAAATCCACCCGGCATGGTGACAACCTGACTGCCGCTCGTCACTCTTACATCCCGAGCGCCTGCGGTCGCGCCCGCCGCAATGCTAGTGATGGGAACCGTGATTGATGTTGCACTATTTGCCGTCACTGTTCCGACGGTAATATTGGTGTCGGCTGTTCCGTTCAGTAGGAATGCGACGGTGCTGGCGCTGGTAAAACTCGTATTCGTGCCGGTAATAGCGATTGACAGATTTGTTGCGCTCTGCGCACCTGATGGCGGCGTGACATTTGTCAATCCGGGAACACCGCCTCCCTGCGTTGCCGCGACGTTAATCGTAAATTGTTTTGTTGCGGTTGCGGCTGCGCCGTCGGTCACTTTTATCGTGACGTTCCTGGTTCCTGCGGTATTTGCCTGAACCGTACCGGTGAGCTTTCCTGTGGCGCCGGCAAGGGGACTTGCGCCCAAAAGCGCGACAAGCGCATCCGTATCAGCTTGTGTGTTTCCCGCAAAGGTATAGGTTCCTGCCCCGCCTTGAGCCGCAAACGTGACAAGCGGTGTTGTGGCATCATAAACTGCTGCCACATAGGTTGCCGGAATAACCGAGGTTGTAATGATCAAGGGGCTGCCAAGATTTGTTGCCGTTGTTGCCATGGCATTGCCTGCCATATCTTCTATTTTATCTGCTCCGGAAGCCGCCAACCGAGACGGTGTGCCGTCAAAATCACCGGCCGCTAGAGCGCCGCTCATGGTGAGTTCTGCAATATCCGCGCCCGGACTATGGGAAATCGAGCTCACGGTTCGTCCTGATCCGTTTGTTGCATCATTGGTATAGGTCAAATCGGATGTGGTAAGAGCTCCTGCATCATTAAGCTTCCGCACCGGCTCGCTGAATCGAACACTGAGTTTTGTTGTCTGGCCTGGAACATCTGACACGCTTGCAATCGTCGGCACCGTGGTATCCATAACGATCGGCGGTGTCTGAAACGCACCGATTGTCGGCGATGTGCCGCTGGTCGTAATGGCGGTTGTTGCCATGTTCACGGTAAATGCATTATTGTTTGCCACACCGGACGTATCGGATTTCAGTACGATAAAGTACACATCATCCGACGCAATAGTTGGCGCTGTTGCCGGAGTAATGGTAAACGCGTTGCTTGCGCCATATACCGGACTTGCGGCCAGGGTAACTTGCGTATCGCCGGCGCCGTTCAAGCCAAACCCTGCGGTTCCCCCGTCTTTCCATAGCGAGATACCGCCGCCGGTTGCGGCAAGGTCAAGAAGTTCTGATGATACTGCACCGCTTGCGGTCCATGTCGGCGTTGTGCTGTTTGCAGTGGCAAAAGAAATCGCGATGGATGTCAATGTTTTTGTATTTTCAGTACTGCCAAACTGAACACGCGCAACCGCCTTAAAGTTACTGCTCTGTTTGAGCTTGAGAAACCCGTTGGTCATGTCCATGACCGTGGTGTTTGCCCCTGCCGACTGCGACTGCTGAGCGGTTGTCGCAATGGTATAGGTTTGTGAAGGCGTCTCTGTCGGTAATCCCGCAACGCCGCCCGTCAGCACAAATGTCCCCGGTGCAAGTCCCGCGGTAAAAGCGTGGCCATTGACTGCGGATGCCGAGGTGCGAAGCGCAACATAATAATCTGACCCCTCGTTAGTACCGGTATTGTTTGCCGGAACCGGCTCTGCGCCACCGGTCGCAATCATTGCGGAGAATCCAAACGCCGGAGCGCTCATGCGATCATCAAGACGAAAATTAGCTGCATTACCGGATGAATCGCCAGTTGTGATATGCCAATTATATGAAGTTGTTATCGGATTTTGCGTCGGCATGCCAAAGACGAGATCACTGGTATTAAAAGCGTTTTGATCTGTGGGAATGGCGGATGTCAAGGCACTTGAGGGAGTATAGGCATTCACTTTGCTAATTTGATAGGTCCCCGGCGGAAGAGCCGCGTTATTAACGGCAAACGTTCCGCTGGTCAAGGTTGCGTTTGTCACAATGCCCCACAGTGCCTGTCCGCCAGAACGATACAGAACGATATCTCCAACAACTGGCGTGGTATATCCTGTTCCCGGGGCCGTAATCGTATCCGTTCCCGAAACAACAAACGAACCCGTGAGCGCGGACAACTTGCTAATGCGATAGGTTGCATTTCCAAGATTTGCTCCATTCACCGGAGACGCTGCTGCGGTAAAATTACCGGTCACCATTCCCCATGTTCCTGCGCCTGCTCCGGTTTGATAAAAAATAATGTCGCCGGTTGTCAATGCGGGCGTTGTAGTATTGCTCGTTCCGTTAATGACGTACGAGCCGGTTGATGCGGGTGTCAATTGCGAAATCCTGGTGCTTGCCGCAAATGTCGGCGCGCCCCCTGCGTTTGCGTCAAGGCGCAAGGTTGTTGGCGCAGCATCAGTCGTAATATTTTCCGCTGTCGTCACAACGTGCCAATCATAGGTGTTGAGGGATGCTGAATTTGCCGTTGTGTTGCCAAAAATAAGATCACCAACCACAAAATTCATGTCTCGTCCGGCCGAACCCACCACCTGATTTGTCGCGCTCACGCCGACCGAATCGCTGGGCATCAACTTTGAAATGCGAGTTGATCCGTCAGTTATGATAGGCGGAAGACCCAGGGCGATATTTGCGTCAGTAGCGGCATCAAACGATCCTTGGGTTGCCCCATCGTCGCGATAGAGAGCAATACCCGAGCTGGCACCGGTGCCAAGCGCAGCGAGGTCGCTCATCACAAAACCGGCTGACGGAGTAATAGCAAGAGAAAATGAAGTAAAATTCTCACCGCCGTCCCCAACCGCGTTAATGCCGAATATTGCCGTTGGTACGCTCGACGGCCCGATGGTCTGCGCACTTGTTGCGCTTGAGACTGATGTAAGTATGCTAATTGTCGCATTGGCCGGCAGTGCTGCCGGACCGAGCGTCCAGAGGACTGTTGATGCTATCGTCGTAATGTACATGACCCTCTCAACACACCGTCGAGCTTTGCGAAATATATGCCTCATAAAATTATGTTAAAAAATAAAATGAAGACGCCGAACACGTCTTCACCGTATTTGTATTATTAAAATATGGAGAAAAGAAATATTTCTTCATATTTGCATTATAGCACCAATAAAAAAAAGAAAAGCCCCAGTGCTGTGCATAACTTCCTTTTCTAATGAGTGACATCCAAATGTCACTCATTTTGTACTCACGCTCCACCTGTCGTGTGATACATCGAGAAACCCCTCTTTTTTAAGACAGGTGAGGATATCCGTAATAGAATGTGTGTCCGCATATCGTTCAAGATGCGGATCGGACAAAAAGAAACGGTGCAGCTCGCGGACGGTTGCTTTTTTTTTGAGAAGATAATGCAGTATGCTCGCCCGCGCATAGCGGCGCGAACCCTCAAAGCGCGACTGCTTCGCGTAGTGGCGGCTGCGCCGGTTAGGATTAGGAATATCTCCAAGCGCGAGCGCGCCATAATCCATGAGCGCGTTATACCACAGTCGCGGGTTTTTTTTATACAGCGCTTTTTCAATAATGGGTAAAAGCTCTTTATCTGATATGTCATTCTCGCGCCCCTTGTCATCCCGCCGAAGGGCGGGATCCAGCCCATAATTATTCTTTTTCTGGATTCCCCCGATGGCCTCCGGCGGAATAACATCTCCAAAAAAATAAATAAACACCCGCCGGATATTGGTCTCAATAAAAACATGGGGTTCGTTGAAAGCAAACACGGCAACCGCGCGGGCGGTATAAGGACCAACGCCGGGAAGCTTTTCAATGTCCAAAACAGCACGCGGGAATCGTCCGTGATGGTCGCGAATAATCGCCTCTGCCGCGCGCTTGAGATATAGTGCGCGGCGATTGTACCCAAGCCCTTTCCATACTGTCAGCACTTCTGCCGGGCTGGCGGCGGCAAGTTTCTTAGGCGTCGAAAAATGCTTTAAAAACACGCTATATTTCTCCTTTACCCTGTCCACCTGCGTCTGCTGGAGCATCACTTCGGACACCAAAATCCGATAAGGATTCTGCGTCTGCCTCCAGGGCAAATCATGCCTGCCATTTTTTGTAAACCACTCAAGGATTATTTTTTGAAATGTTTTAATTTTTTTCTTTTCCGTGTTTGGCATATTCCATATCGATATTCACGTGTTTTCTCGACGATGAATGGCCCCGAACAATATCGATTCGCGACTTTGGCATATCGAAATGCCCTGCAAGCGCCTTGATGACCGCTTCGTTTGCCTTGCCCTCTTGGGGACGCTCCTTGACGGCAACCGCGTAGGACGTTTCATTGATTTTTTTGATGCTCGTTTCGCGTGCGCCTGGTTTTACCTGAACAAAAATTTTCATAAAGAGATCCCTATAACCCATGCGCCGCCAGATATGAGGCAACAATTGCCGCGGTTTCAGCGCGAAGCGTTAACGGACCCAGTGACCGAGTATCGAGTCCGGCCTTTTGTGCGGCCGCACGCTCCGTATCGCTCCATCCGCCTTCAGGGCCGATGAATATGTGAATAATTTCTGCCATCCCGAGACCTTGGGCCAAAGGATCCCGTATCACATCGGGTTTTCTCCCCGCCTGAGGACCGGGCAAGCACCTGTCATGCGAAATGTCATTTTGTGCCGTATCAAAAAAAATAACTCTCTCAATCCCTTCGCACGTCTTGAGCGCTTCGGAAAAACTCATTGCGTCGCATAATACCGGAATGCGCGCCCGACCGGACTGCTCTGCGGCCTCCTGTATTATTTTTCTCACACGATCAGAATGTATCTTCACCTTGACGGTCCGCTCGGTCATCAACGGTACGATACCCGACACGCCCGCTTCGGTCGCCTTCTGGCAGACGGTCTCAAAATTCTCGCGTTTGAGCAACGCGCAATACAGCGTCACGCGTACAGAGGGCTCGGAAGTATTTTCCTCAATGCGCGCAACGCGCCCGCGAACCCCTTTTGCGCTTATGGTTTCTACCATAAACACATACTCCTTCCCGTCCCCATTCCATATCACAATCTCCTCCCCCGTTTTCATTCTGAGCACTCGACTGACTTGATGTGTGATATCACGACCCTCAAGCAGGGTATGTGTCGATACAAAATCTTTACGATAAAATCGATGGCGCCGCATGGATTACTTCTCCTCCGTCGCCTCGAGAATCTCTTCAATACTTTGAACCATCGCCTGTATGGTCATACGCTGCTCCGCATTCTGAGTCCCCATTTGGTTCGTGAGGTGCTGAATCTCTCTCAGCGTTTTTTCCATTTCCGCAAGGGCCTGCACTTGTTCATACTTGCGTCGCGAATCGTGCTCAAGCGCCGCAAGATTGCTTTCCGCCTGCGCAAGCTTGTCAAGCAGGGAATCCAGCTCATCCTTCCGCGCCTGTACGGCCGCGTTTGCGCCGCGAATGGCATCGCGCAGCCCCGTAAGGAATGAATCGAGCTCTGGACGAACGACCCTATCGATCCCGTCATCTTCTTCTCTCTTTTCTCCTTCGTTGATCATAAATGCGCGTGGTTAAATTTTAAGTCCAAATGCGAGCTCTGCACTAAGAAAGATACCATACATTGCGAGGAGCGCAATCCCCTCTTTTCTGCTCAATACTTTCCCTGTTTTATAAAAAATACCGACAAGGATGAAAAGCAAAGCATTGAATGCCATAAAAATATAATACACGGCATTGACCTGAAGATGGTAGGGCTGAATGAACGACATGATGCCAATGACCAACGGATCGGCCAATGCAGACCCTGCCAGATTACTCAGCGTAAGCTCTTTCATCGACTTTTGCCATGCGCGAAATGCCACGATAATCTCGGGCAAATTCGTCCCGACACTAAAAAGCAGCACGCCGATAAGAAACTGAGAGACGTGTACTTCGAGCAAGAACCCTTCAGTCAGACGAATGATTCCCGTGGAAAGGAGGGCCAGCGATACGATACCAAAAAAAATGATGAAAATATCTTTCAATATCGTTGCGGTGCGAATCTTAACAATCTGCTTGTCTTTCGTGATATCGTTCTTATACGAACGATAGACGTGCACAAGGACGACAAAATATGCGACAACGAGAACGAAGCTCTCAATGCGCGACATCTCTCCGTCGGTCAAAAAAAGGAATGGGAGAAAAAAATAACAGAGCATGGGCGCAAAATGCATGAGATTCCCGTCCGTATGCACGCGCCGGCTCGCTATTAAACTCGTTCCCAAGATAAGCCCAAGCAAAACAATAAATCCCCCCATGAGGTTCCCCAGTGAAATATCGGGAATGTTGTTGATAAGCGAGTTGACCGCAATGGTGATCTCGGGCAGCGTCGTAAACAATCCCAGGATAATCCCCATGAAAAAAACATGGATGCCAAGCCGTTCGCTGATAATCCGAACACGCTTGACAACAACATCCGCACTTTTACCCAAAAGATAGAAAAGAAAAAACAGTGCGATGATGAAGGCGGAAACAACCATATATTAAGAAGTAGCTGGTAGCTTGTAGAAGGTAGAAGGTAGCTGGTAGAAGGTAGGGGTGGCGTGCTTTTACTATAACCTACTGGCTACAAGCTACTGCCTCCTCTAATGGGGGATATGTTCAAATGTGGCGACATCCCCCACGGCAATGCCATTCGCGTCGATAAATCCGACGTTTGCCTCGATGACATATCTCGCGGGCCATATACTCATAATAGTACCGGGAAAATCAGGTGGAACATTTTTTGTCAAATGGACCACCGTCAGATCGCTGTTCATCCAGATGTAGTCAAGTGGAAACTTCATGCTTTTTGTACCGAATCCGCGTCCCGCATCGTCCATCTGAAATACAAAAAGCATTCCGGAATCCTTTGGTAAAAAATCAACGCCAATCAATCCTCTTTTTTGCTCTTCAAAGGTATAGAGAGGGAGCACCTCTAATTCTGCGTCTCGCAAATGAACGATTTTTTTCTCTCTACTTTCCGCGGCCTCTTTTACCAGCTCCTCGCTTCGCTTGCGAAACTCCTTGAGCTGCTCCAAAGATGGCTTATTGACGATTTTCTCCGCGTTTGCCAGTGAAATTTCAGTAATACCATCGTGCTCGTTGATGATCGGCTTATTCTCATCTTGCGCGGTACGTTCTTGCGGAGCGCTGTTCTGCTCAGCCGCCTGAGGCGCTTCCCGCTCTTGGAAAACAAAAAAAAGTCCCGCCCCGATTATGAAAGCACACAGCGCGATGAGAAGTGGGTATATCTTTTTCTGTTTTTTTTTGTGAAACATATATGTCATTCCCCCGCTGGCTCCGAAGGAATCCGCTATGCATCCTCAGCGGAGTCATCGGACCATCGGGGAGATCCAGTCAATACAGTGTATCAAGAAGATTAAAAAAGGGCAAAATTGGTGTCAAGTCCGAATTTTGTTCAAAATTCGGACTTGACACCAATTTCTGACACCAATTTCCCCATCGGTTCATCGTGAATAGTGATTGGATAGTGTTTCAGTGCGTAAAACATGCTATAGCATGTTTTACGCACTGAATGGATTTTCTTATCATTCCATGAGAAGACCTTTTCCTTCGACATGATACGAACCCCTTCTTGACGTCAAGAATATCATAAACCAGCGCAGCCCCTTGACACAATTACTTTACTATGATAAAGTACTTTTGAGAGTGGTGAAAAATAGCTTCCCGGTCAGTTCCATGACAATTTTGTTCCAAAAATGATGATGAATGAGAAGGAATACTTGCTGTATTCCGACGAGTTCAGCGCATTTTTGGGGCGAAATTGGCTGGAAATGAGCCGGA
>JACQWH010000018.1 GCA_016209345.1 Candidatus Uhrbacteria bacterium | reverse complement strand
GCCTTCGCCGGGATGACACGAGTATGAAACTTCTGATCACGGGCGGGTGTGGATTCATGGGCTCCAATGCAATCCGTTATTTTTTACAAAAGTATCCCGATTGTCATATTTTGAATCTGGATGCTTTGACGTATGCCGGCAATCCGGAAAACCTGCGCGATATTGAGCATGATCCGCGATACCAATTTGTCCATGGACGGATTGAGGACGAAGCGGCAGTCGAAAAGATATTTTCTGATTTCAAACCCGACTGCGTAATCAACTATGCCGCAGAGACGCATGTTGATCGCTCCATCATGGATCCCCGCGCGTTTTTGATGACTGAAATTTTCGGAACGCATACATTACTGGAAGCGGTCCGTCGCCATGGTACGGCACGCTATATTCAGATATCAACCGATGAGGTCTACGGCAGCATCGCGGACGGCGCGTGGGACGAACGGCAGCCGTTCGACCCCTCCAGCCCGTATTCGGCCGCAAAGGCAGGCGGAGATCATCTGTGTTTCGCGTTTTGGAAAACATATAACACGCCGGTTATCGTCACGCACTCCTGCAATTTTTACGGCCCCTACCAGTATCCTGAAAAGGTCATTCCTCTTTTCATCATCAATCTTCTTGAAGGGAAAAAGGTTCCGCTGTACGGTGACGGGCTTAATGTTCGCGAGTGGATCTATACAGAAGATCATTGCAGGGCCATTGACATGATACTCCATACAGGCAGCATCGGGGAGTCGTATAATATCGGAACGGGCGTACGCATGACAAACAGCGACTTGACGAAAAAGATAGTATCGCTTCTTGGCAAGGGAGAAGACATGATTGAGCCGGTTGCCGACCGCGCCGGACATGATCGCCGCTACGCGCTTGATGCCGGTAAACTCAATGCATTGGGTTGGCAGCCGCTCTGTTCGTTCCAGGACGCATTTGCAAAAACAGTTGAGTGGTATAAAGCGCATGAGGCATGGTGGGCACCGTTGCGCAGCGGGGAGTATCTGAACTATTATCGCCGCCAATATCAAGAAAGAGAATAGCCTGCCAACTCAATCTATGACAGTGTCTAAAAAAAAATCTGCGCTCCGCCCTGCTGAGTTTGCGAAGTACCCAATCGTAGCGCTTGTCGGACGCGTGAATGTCGGCAAGTCGACGCTTTTCAATACGCTGCTTGAACAGAAAAAGGCAGTGGTTTCAGCAATTCCCGGTACGACGCGCGACGTAAATTATGGCTTGTGTTCCTGGCGGGGAAGAGTGCTCGCGCTTGTGGATACCGGCGGTTTTGTCGGCAAGCCGAGTCCCGGTTCGTCGAGAATAAATATATCGCAATCCGACATCGACGAAAAAGTGGAGCAATACGGGGACCGGGTTGTCAGTGGTGCCGACATGATTCTTTTTCTTGGGGATAATCGCGAAGGACCAACATCCGACGATCGGCTTTTTCTCAGTCGTATCCGAAGAATTTCCAACGCGCCCATTCTGCTTGTCGCAAATAAGGCAGACAGGAAGCGCGACAATGAAGACGAAAATTGGAGCGAGTGGCAGCGAATCGGTCTGGGGGAGCCATTGCGCGTTTCGGCTGTCACGGGGCGAGGAACCGGCGATCTTCTTGACGAAGTAGTCGCGCGCCTTTCCTCTTTCGACGACGCCGCGACACAGGATGAGAGCGCGGAAGTAAAGGTTGCCATCGTCGGACGGACGAACGCGGGAAAGTCGTCAATCCTTAATAGAATTATCGGTCAGGAGCGCGTTATCGTGAGTCCTCACCATCATACGACACGCGAGCCCCAGGATACATTTTTGGAGTATAAGGGCATGGGGCTGCGGATTATCGACACCGTTGGCATGCGCCGCAAGTCGAAGATAACATCGAAGATAGACAGGGAGGGGTTTGCCCGAAGTATCAGATCGATTGAAAAAGCGGATATTGTGATTCTTGTCCTGGAGAGCATGGTGACACCTTCAAAGCAGGAAAGCCGCCTTTTGAGTATTGCAAGAGATGCGGGTGCGGGAGTGCTTATCGTTGTCAACAAATGGGATTTGGTGGAAGGCAAGACGGCAAAGTCGGCAAAAACATATCAAGATTTTTTTCACAATTATTTCAAGACGGCGCAATGGGTGCCGATTCTTTTTATTTCAGCCCTTGCCGGTCAGCGAACGGCACGGATTCTTGATTGTGTGATGGCTGTCCTGGCTGAACGGTCGCGAACGGTCGGCCAGCATGAGCTTGATATGTTTTTAAAAGACGCGCTCGCACATCAAAAACCGCAGTGGATTCGCGGCCGCAAGAAACCGATTGTGCATGGCATCGCTCAGCGATCGATCAATCCGCCCACATTTCTGCTTGGTGTCAACGAACGGCTCGGCGTCAGCTACTCCTATCTTCGCTACCTGGAGCACCGCATGCGCGACAGATTCGGATTTGAAGGAACGCCGGTCCGGATATATACTGACGTGCAGGATATGCGAAAAGAAAAAATATGAAAGTCATCGTCGGACTCGGCAATCAGGGAAAACAGTACGAAAAAACGCCGCATAATATCGGGTTTCGCGTCATTGACGCGCTTGCGGACCGCATGCATGATGAGAAAGACATGGAACATATTGGCAGAAAGCGCCATACGCTCTATGTGCTTGATGAGTTTTGGCATACGCGCAAGGAGGGGGAGCGAGAGCGTGTTGTCCTTTTAAAGCCGCGGACGTTTATGAATGAGTCAGGACTCGCGGTCAAAGAATTTATGCGGTATCATGGCAATGAGTGCGCAGTGTCAAATGACGTATGGATTGTGCATGACGACGGCGATATCGCGCTTGGGTCATATCGTCTTGATATGAACAAGCGCGCCGCAGGGCACAAGGGCGTGCAGAGCGTTTTTGACCATTTGGGAACGAAAGACACTATTCGGTTTCGGTTCGGTATTCGACCTCCCGACGGAAGAAAAAAAACAGCCCGCTTTGTCCTTCGGAATATTCCGAAAAGCGAGCAACAATGCTATGATGCGGGTATCGCAAAAATGGTGGAGGGTATTTTGCGCGCACTGCGAGAGAGCGCTGGACGCGCTCAGCTTTTTCTTAACACGAGAACGGATTCATGAAGAGAACCCCACTTATCAGTGTAAGGTTCGCGAGAGAACTCGCGGTGCCTTAACTTATGACTAGGAGCGTTGATGAGGAGGACATCTTCGCTTTCGTCACTGACAAGCAGGATACCATTCATGAACTTACATCTAAGAGTGAATAACCTATCATACTATGACACGCATGTCAAGATTTTCGCGAAGCAAAATAAAGTCAGTATGGAAGCGTATTGTGCTCAAACTCTCGGGAGAAACGCTTGCCGGAAGCGGACAGCACGGATTTGCCGCAAAACCGCTTGAGTTTATCGCCAATGAGATAAAGGAAGCGTCTGTATGCGGATGTGAAATGGCAATCGTCATCGGCGGGGGCAATCTTGTGCGAGGCGCGGAAGTGGAGCCCGTTGGCATTGACCGAACATCTGCCGATTATATGGGTATGCTCGCAACAATTATCAACGGCATCGCGATTCAAACGGCTCTTGAGCGCGTCGGATTGGCGACGCGGCTTTTGTCGGCATTGCCGATGAGCCAGGTGGCAGAACCGTTTATTCGCAGACGCGCGCTGCGCCATTTGGAAAAAGGTAGGATTGTGATTTGCGTCGGCGGCACCGGCAGTCCACACTTTACAACCGATACGGCCGCCGCGCTGCGCGCAACGGAAATAGGGGCTGACGTGATTGTGAAGGGAACGATGGTTGACGGCATCTATACCGCCGATCCAATGAAATCAAAAACAGCGCGACGATTTGCCAGCATAGCGTACGCGGATATGTTGAAAAAAAATTTACGAGTTATGGATCTCACGGCGATTACGCTTTCTCATGAGTATGATATTCCGCTGGTTGTGTTCAATGTTTTTAAAAAAGGAAATCTTGCTCGCCTTCTCTGTGGCGAGAAGATAGGCACCGAAATTCGATGACACACTCCACGATTTGCGAACTTCGCGAGGATGAGAGCATCTATCCGACGCTTCTCAAACAGAGCAGGAATTATCCAAAGGTGCTCTATTATCGCGGCGTGATCCCTTCTGAAAGCCAGCCGCGCATTGCGATTGTCGGCACGCGCGTCATGAGCGTATATGGACAGCGCGTTGTTGAGATGCTCGTGCCGCCGCTGGTGCGGGCCGGATATGCGACAGTAAGCGGTCTTGCATACGGGGTTGATTCCGCCGTGCATAAAGTGACTATTGACGCGGGAGGCGTCACGCACGCGGTTCTTGGGTGCGGCATTGATGATGAGAGCATCTATCCGTCGGTACACCGACCCCTTGCGCACGCCATCATTGATAACGGCGGGTGCGTCTTGTCCGAGTTTCCTCCCGGCACGCGCCCGCGGCGAGAGTTTTTTCCGATGAGGAACAGGATTGTCGCCGGCATGTGCAAGGGCGTGTTGGTGATAGAGGCCCCGGAAAAGTCTGGCACGCTTATCACGGCTTTTATTGCGCTTGATGAGAACAGGGAAGTGTTCGCAGTTCCGGGACCCATTACGCACAGAAACACCAAAGGCACCCATAAACTGCTTCGTCTCGGCGCCCATATCGTCACCAGCGCCGAGGATATTTTGAACGTTTTTGGTGATACTGCGGCACATGGCATATCGCCAAAGAAAAGAGGGGGATCTGCAGGAGCGCTCTCGGCCGAGGAGGAAAAAATCATTGCCTGCCTGGGAGATGAACCCATTCATATTGACACGATCATGGAGCAGGCCCGGCTTGACATACGAGCGATAAACAGTACACTGGGAGTCATGGAATTAAAAGGATATGTACGGAATATCGGCCAGATGAAGTATATACGGCAAGCGTAAATCAAAAATTACAACTATGAAGATATGCCAAAGAAAGAAAAAACCGCAATCAGATCACCAAAAAACAAAGGAACAGCAAAGCATCTTGTCATTGTCGAATCGCCGACGAAGGCAAAGACCATTACGCGTTTTTTGGGCCCGGAGTACGTTGTCGAGTCCTCATTCGGACATATTCGCGATTTGCCGAAAAGCAAGCTCGGCGTTGATGTAGAGCATGATTTTGCGCCGCAGTATGTCATCCCGACAGCAAAGCGCGCACGCGTGACGGGGCTAAAGAAGTTGGCGGCGAAGGCGGATCGCATTTATTTTGCAACTGATGAAGACAGGGAGGGGGAGGCAATTTCATGGCATCTCCAGCATGTGCTGGACGTACCGGCAGAAAAAGTGGAACGCATTGCTTTTCATGAAATCACGCCGACCGCCTTGAGCGAAGCGCTTGCCCACCCCCGCGCGCTTGACAAACACATGGTCGACGCGCAACAGGCGCGTCGTATTCTTGACCGGCTGGTTGGATATGAACTTTCGCCATTTCTTTGGAAAAAGGTGACCAAGGGGCTTTCCGCTGGGCGCGTGCAATCCGTCGCGGTCCGCCTTATCGTGGAGCGCGAGCGAGAGATACAGGCGTTTGTTCCCCGGGAATATTGGTCGATTGAGGCGGATCTCGATAAACAGGGTACGGTTTTTATCGCTCGGCTGTATAGCATACACGGTGACGTACTTGATAAATTTGCCTTGACGACCAAAGAGCAGGCAGATGCGGTGTTTCAAGCGCTTGAAGGCGCGTCGTGGAGTGTCTCCGATATTCAGGTAAAGGATACGAAAAAATCAGCGCCGGTTCCGTTTACCACCTCAACGCTTCAGCAGGCGTCGCATGGTCGGCATCATTTTTCCGCCAAACAAACCATGATGCTTGCCCAGCAGCTCTATGAGGGCGTTGATACGGGTGCGGGATCCGAAGGATTGATTACGTATATGAGAACGGACTCAGTGAATCTTGCCGATGTTTTTCTCAAAGAAGCCCAGGCATTTTTGGCGAACGAATACGGGGCCGCGTACGCGGTCGGGGCACGGTACTATAAAACAAAATCAAAACTCGCCCAAGAGGCGCATGAAGCGATTCGCCCTACATCCATTGTTCGTACGCCTGAAAGCGTTCGCGCATTTCTAACCGAACAGCAGTGGAAGATCTATGATCTTATTTGGCGGCGCGCCGTCGCATCGCAGATGCCCGATGCGAAATTTGAATCAACAACCGCCGATATTCTGCCCGCAAAAGACGGTCTGGATGAGCATCTGTTCCGCGCGACCGGGCAGGTCTGCGTTTTTGACGGGTTTCTCAAAGTATATGAAACAGAAATCGAGGAGGGGACATTACCAAAACTCGCGGTTGACGACCCTCTTTTATTGAAAGAACTGAAACCGTTGCAGCATTTTACAAAACCCCCCGCACGGTATTCGGAGGCAACGCTGGTAAAAACATTGGAGGAGTATGGCATTGGGCGCCCTTCGACATACGCACCGACAATAAGCACGATTGTTGAGCGGAATTATGTGCAACGCGAAGAAGGAAAATTAAAACCGACCGAGATCGCGTTCATTGTCAATGACTTGCTGGTAGAGCATTTTCCAACCATTGTTGACTATGAGTTTACCGCCCACATGGAAGATGATCTCGATACGATTGCGGAAGGGAAGAAGGAGTGGGTACCGGTGATTCGCGATTTTTATGGCCCGTTCCATAAAAATTTGGAAAAAAAGTCAGCCGAACTGTCAAAAAAAGATTTTTCCGTGGAAGAGACCGATAAGCTCTGTGAGAAATGCGGCAAGCCAATGATTATTCGCATGGGGCGCTTCGGAAAGTTTTTGGCATGTTCCGGATTTCCCGAGTGCAAAAACGCGCAGCCGCTTGAAGGCGAGGGCGACAGCGCGCCCGCAGCCGATGTTGAACCGTGCGAAAAATGCGGGGCATCAATGGTTATGAAACGAGGGCGATTCGGTCCCTTTTTGGGCTGTTCCAAATATCCGGAGTGCAAGAATATCAGGAATCTCCGCGATAAAAAAATCGGCATGAAGTGTCCCACATGCGGACAGGGTGATGTGGTCATGAAGCGGAGTAAGCGAGGCAAGACATTTTTCGGCTGCAACAAGTATCCGGACTGCGACTTTGTCTCCTGGACCAAACCGGAGGGGATAGAAAACACTCCCTCTGTCATCCCCGCGTAGGCGGGGATCCAGACTGGGAATAATTTTGGTCTATGCAAAAATGCAAGAATTGTACTAAGGATTTTGAGCATCCGGAGCATTTCGGGAAGTTCTTGGTGCACGTTAAGGACGTGATGAGTTTGCCGGCCGCTATACCCTTGCCGAAACTCTGCCCGAGCTGTCGTGCGCAAAGGCGTTTTTGTTTTCGCAATGAAATGAACCTCTGTCGTCGAACGTGCACCTTATGTAAAAAGGATATCATCGCGATGTATGACGCAGATGCTCCATTTCCCGTGTACTGTCGCGAGTGTTTTTGGAGTGATGCATGGGATGCAAGCGATCATGGCCGTTCGTTCGACTTCTCGCGTTCGTTTTTTGATCAGTATAAGGAACTATTGAACACTGTGCCGCGCATCGCGCTTGCCGCGACGGCGGATTGTGTTGGGAGTGATTATGCCAACAATATCGGCAGTGTCAAAAATAGCTATCTGATCTACGGTTCAATCTATGCCGAGGATTGTTATTACGGCTCTCCGTATTATTCAAAAAATTGTGTTGACGTGCTTGTCAGCCGACACGGCGAGTACTCATATGAACTTGTTGATTGTCAGAATTTGAACACCAGCGCATATTGCCAGGATTGCGAGAACTCATACGATCTTGCGTTTTGCTACGACGTGAAAAATTGTTCGGATTGCATTGGTTGTGTAGGATTGCGCGGCAAGCAGTACTGCATATTCAATGAGCAGCTCAGTGAGCAGGAATATAAAAAGCGAAAGGCAGAGATGCCGTTGTGGGATTCTGCAGTGCGCACAGAAATTCAGACGCGATTGGATGAACTCAAGAAAAATGCTCCGCATCGCTTCATGCGGGGAAGCAAGAACGAACAAGTGACTGGTGACTATATCTACGAGTCAAAGAATACGTTCGAGTCATTTTTCGTTGAGAAGTGTGAGGATTCCGCCTATCTTGGGCAGACGATCGATATGAAGGATTGTTATGACGCGAATTTTACCGAGAACGATGAGCTTTTGTATAATTATTTGGGATCATGGAAAGTGCAGCGAGCGCTGTGTTCGTTTACCTGTTACAACGGCCATGACCTGTATTATTCGGACTTCTGCAATAATTGCTCAAACATTTTTGGCTGCATTAGTTTAAAGAATAAGCACTACGCGATTTTTAATACACTATACGCGCCGGATGAATGGATTGCGCTTCGCGATAAAATCATTCTGCACATGAAAGAGACAGGGGAATGGGGCGACTATTTTCCCGCCACGATTTCGCCGTTTGCCTTTAATGAAAGCGTGGCAAGTCAATACTATCCATTATCAAAAGATGAGGTCGTGGCGCGAGGATGGCGCTGGAGAGACGATATAGGCGGAACGATTGGCAAGGAGACGATAGCTTCTTCACAGATTCCGGAGAATATCGCACTTGTGAGCGACAACATAGTCAGTAGCATTCTTGCCTGTCAGACCTGCTCGCGAAATTACAAACTCATAAAACAGGAAGTGGCGTTTTACAAAAAATTCGACTACGCTATCCCGCGCCACTGTCCGCCGTGTCGCCATAAGCATCGGCTTGCATTACGCAACCCGCGCTCTCTCTGGCAGCGTCAGTGCGATTGCGTGCTTACCGGACATGATCACGCAGGACAGTGTGCCGTGAAATTTGAAACATCCTACGCCCCCGATCGCCCCGAGATAGTCTACTGCGAATCGTGTTATCAAAAAGAGGTTGTATAAGGTGTTATCAATTAAGGTTCATCAATTATAGAAGATCAAGAGAAAGACGAATAAAAAAATGATTAGTGCGTAAAATATGCTATAGCATATTTTACGCACTGGAGTAGTGTGCTATAGTGAGAATGGATGATGTATGGCACCAAAGATAACCAAAGATATATGAAGCCACTGTCGCCAACAAAACAAAAGATTCTTCTCCTTCTTTTTGCCGGAGTGGCGCTATCGTGCGCTCCGACGCTCGGTCGGCAGGCGCGCGTATTCAAGCGGGCCGCTCGAGAGTGGAAGAGAATAGATGAGCAAGCACTCCGTACCGCGATCAGAGATTTGTATCGCTCAAAACTTATTGACGGGAAACAGAACCGCGACGGGACGCATACATTTGTACTATCAGAGAAGGGAAAGAAAAAGGCGTTGACCTATCAATTCGAAACCATGAAGATTGAAAAAAAGAAATGGGATGGCAAATGGCGTTTTGTCTGTTTTGATATTCCAGAGTCGCTAAAGTCATCACGCGATGCGTTGCGGAGAAAATTGCTCGATGTAGGATTTCGAGAGTTACAAAAGAGCATGTTTGTCATACCGTTTGAATGTCTTTCCGAAATTGAGTTTATTATAGAATATTTTCGTTTGAGGGCGCATGTTCGCTATGGCGTCATTGACGCAATAGATAATGAACTTCATCTGAAAAAAATGTTTGAACTTTCGTAATTTCAAAAATTTTGATTGAATTTTGTATTGTGCGTAAAATACGCTATAGCGTATTTTACGCACACAAAGATATGGATATATCTCAGAACGGATGAAATAAAAATAAGCTCGGCGATGAGCTTAATAAGTGATGTGCTTAATAAATCAGATCCAGTCGGCAGACAGGTCTGCTTTTTATTACACGGAGGATCCGGCCGCGACCAAACAAATGCGGGCTTGTTGTATTCTATCAAAAACAGGGATTTTCTGTCATACAGAGAGATTGTATCCTCTTGCAAAGAGAGAGAGTCTGTTATGAATAGAACAAGGAGGTAGAAATGGGAACAAAAGTGTTGACATACCTTGTCGCATGCCAGTGTGGCAGGGTTATTGCTGTCAAGATCCCATTCCTTGGGACTGTTCGCTCGGGAATTCCAAGTGTTTCCTGCCTGGAGTGCCTTACGGCACCAGAGCAGGAGAAGGTCAGAAAGGAGGCGGTAGTATAGCCACTTAAGGCCATCATGCGTTGGTGGCCTTCAGTTTTTGAATAAAAGTTATATGGCAAATCGTTGTTCAACCACCGACCAGTCGTAGAAGGGGTCTGTTTTAACGGTAGGCGTCTTTTCGGTTGCGGAATGAGTACAGGACGATGCCATTGCCGATGATGTCGTAGCGGATACGGTAGTCGCCGATGCGAAGTCGAAATATACCCTCTCCTTTTTTCAGCCCTTCAAGTTTTCTTATATTGTGGTACCCCGACCGATTATACGGATCCGCTTCAAGAATATCCTGCACGTTCATGATAGTAGCTTTCAGACGCGGTTCTTTGCGCGTGCATTTTTTGACATCTCGCACAAAGAGTGACGTTGTGACGATGCGATAAGAAAATTGCATAAAACTTTTTACGCGAGTTTTGCAAGGAGGGATTTCAGTGGTTTTGTTTTTTTCTTTTTGTATTCCCGGTATCCTTTTTGAATGTCATCACGCATCGATGGGTTGCTCAACTCAAGCCAATCCTCAAAATCCTCAATGCCAAGGATCCCCGCAACAGGGATGCCCCCCTTTTCCAGGAGGAATGATTTTTTTTGAAGGTACGCCTGCTTGACAACGCTTCCAAGGTTTACCCGCGCTTTCGTTAATGGCATTGAACGCAGGTGTGTTGCATTTCGCATAGCATTGATGATTATTGATTAGAAATGATTAATTCTCATCAATATCAGTATAGCACTTTACAAATCCATGTAAACAAAAATACTCCCGAAGGGGATATTTTTGCAAAAAAATCGATGATGGTCTACGACGCGAATCGTTGTTCCACAACCGACCAGTCGATGGCTTTCATGAACGCCTCAATATAATCGGCTCTCTTGATGCCGTAGTCGGTGATGTAGGCGTGCTCAAATACATCCATGATAAGCAGATTTGTCATACCGACGCAGAATCCGACATCATGTTCATTCACCCACGAATTTCGAAAACATTTTGCTTCTTTGTCATACATCAGGACAGCCCATCCGATGCCGCGCATCGCGCCGGTTGCTCGGAAGTCCTTTTCCCACGCCGCAATAGTTCCATATTTTTCCATGAGCTGGGCGTGAAGGTTCGCCCCCTCACTCAAAGCAACGCCGCCATTCTTCATATTGCCAAAATAGAGTTCATGAAGGCGCATGCCGTTATACTCCCATGCTGAACGTCGTTTTAGTTCCGCCCAATCAAGCGAACCAATTTTATCTGTCGCTTTCAATTCACCGAACCGATCGTGAATGAGATTGCAATTTTTCACATACCCATCATAGAGCGCGAAATGATTTTTGAGGAGCGTGTCGGAAAATCCCGGTGTGCCGAGAAGATGTTCAAAGTTTTTTGCTTGATACATATTTTGGACTGGATTCCGGCCTACGCCGGAATGACAATTCTTAGACGATTTCAGGAGAATAAAGACGCACCGATTTCATTGCACAGTAAGCCATTAGGTTTTGGGATTCGGCGGCATTAGTTTTTTTGATTTCAATAATTTAGGACTCTTCCACAAATAACATACTCAAGTTCGCTCATATTTGCGTCAGATTTGTCAGAACAAAAGCAGAAGAATATCGAGATATTTTGAAGATTTTTTCTGATCAAAGATGACGTGAAGATGAGATGGAATTGTGGATGTTATTTGTGGATGAGCCCTTAACGAGAGGATCGCTACATTTTTCGCATAATTCAACATCGTAATACGGCAACGAATATGAAGTGACGTGAAGGGATTTCATTCGATCTCCTATGTTCTTTTTGCATTGGTCGCATTTGTGGATGGTCATATTTTAGACTGGATCCCGGCCTTCGCCGGGATGACATGACGTTAAATTTTACCAACCAGATCAAGTCCCGGTGTTAATGTTGCCTTTCCCGGTTCCCATGAGGCAGGGCAGACCTGGCCCGGATTCTGCGCGACGAATTGCGCCGCTTTGATTTTGCGCAACAATTCCTTCGCGCTTCTGCCGATGCTATTGTCGTGTATTTCGTACGCTTTTAAAATGCCATCAGGATTGACAATAAAGGTGCCACGCAGAGACAGCCCTTCATGAGGGATATACGTGCCGAATGTTTTGCACAAGGTGCCGGTGGGATCAGCCGCCATGGGGTAGGTGATTTTTTTAATCGCGGGCGAGTTATCGTGCCATGCTTTGTGCACGAATGCGGTATCGGTACTGACACTGACAACCTCGGCACCGATACTCTGGAGCTCCGCGTAGTTGTCCGCGAGTTCCTCAAGCTCGGTGGGGCAGATAAAGGTGAAATCCGCGGGGTAAAAGACAAGGGCAAGCCACTTCCCCTCAAAGTCCGAGAGTTTAACTTTTTTTATCTCCTCATTCTGAAAAATCTCAAATGAGATATCGGGGACCGGCTGGCCGATTTGCAGGTGCTGACATAGTGCGTCTTGCATACATTGTAGAATTAAGAATCAAGAATTAAGAATCAAGCAGGATTGGATCCATGCGGCTCCATTCGTCATTCTTGATTCGTAATTCTTAACTTTATTCCTCATAGGGTTCAAAGAGCGACTTTGCTACGCCGCAGACAGGGCATACCCAATCATCGGGTATTTCCTCAAACGGTGTGCCCGCAGCTATGCCGCCATCCGGATCCCCGATCTTTGGGTCATAGACATATCCGCAGGGCGGGCATAAATATTTTTTCATAGGGCGGCATTTATTTTATGGATGCTCAGAGATGCTACTACAGCATATCTCACAAGTGTATCTCACAGAGGCGCACTGAGTCAAGGGTTTCGGGGATAGGGGGGTGACAAATATGCCGTTTATTGCTAGTATGAGGGTAGGGAGGACGCTATCATGACGATTGAAGAGCTCGAAAAAGCCGTTCGCGAATACAATACAGCGGCCGATATTGATTTAATTCGGCTCGCTTATGATTTTGCGGAAAACGCTCATCGGGGGCAAATCAGGAAAACAGGAGAGGAATACATCAAACACCCCCTGAGGACAGCCCACTATCTTGCGAATTTGAAAGCAGACCAGGAGACCATCGTGGCTTCGCTCCTTCATGAAGTGCCTGACATGACCGACGTTTCCTTTGAGGAGATTCGTAAAAATTTCGGAGAGGAGGTCGGTACGCTGGTTGAGGGCGTGAGCAAGCTGGGTAATGTGAAATACAGGGGAGTGGAGCGTTATATAGAAAATTTGCGCAAGATGTTTGTCAGTATTGCCCAGGATGTCCGCATTGTGCTGATAAAGTTTGCCGGTCGCATTCACAATCTTGAAACGCTCCATGTCTTGCCGCCGGACAAACAGCAGCGTATCGCGCGGGAGGTACTTGAGATTTACGCACCCATTGCCGACCGCCTGGGAATCGCGTATCTGCGCGGCGAGCTCGAGGATAGGGCGTTTCCCTATATTTACCCGGAGGAGTATAAAAAACTTCGCGCGGAAATAGACCCCTATCTTGAACAAAAAGAGCAGTATCTTGCGACAGTTGCCAGCCGGCTTGCCGCACAGTTGAAGGAGGCGCACATACCGGTACAGTCCATCTCAAGCCGCGTAAAGCGCCTGTACAGCACCTATCAAAAAATGATTGCGCATGGGCTTGAGTCAATCGATGGCATCTATGACATTGTCGCGATGCGGGTCATCGTATCAAATATCGCAGATTGCTACGCCGCGCTGGGAGTCATTCACCATCATTGGCGTCCGTTGCCGGGCAGGATCAAGGACTATATCGCCCAACCCAAGCTAAACCATTATCGTTCGCTGCATACGACCGTGTTTTGCATTGATGGCCATATTGTTGAGTTTCAAATACGCACGCCCGAGATGCAGTACGAGGCAGAGGCCGGCATCGCGGCTCACTGGCACTATACCGAGGCGGGAAAACAATCGCGGCGCACGGCGGTAAAAGATTTGGACTGGGTGCAGGAGATTCTCAAGCTGCAAGGGGGCGGCGATGGCACTGACAGTGATGAGGAGTATCTCAGCGCGTTGCGGCTTGATATTTTTCGAAACAGGATTTTTGTGTTTACCCCGAAAGGGGATGTCATCAATCTGCCCGAAGGTGCGACGCCTGTTGATTTTGCCTATCAGATTCATAGCGACGTAGGGAAAAAATGCTCCGGCGTAAAGATAAACGATGTCATGGTGCCGCTTGACTCATCGCTCAAGAGCGGCGACGTGGTTGAAATTCTGATAGAGAAAAATCGTAAACGGCCAAGCGCCGATTGGCTGAAATTTGTCAAAACGCATCTGGCAAAAAGTCATATCAAGCAGCAACTTCGCCAGGAATAATTGTATGAACAGAACAATTCGCCGCATACTCTTTGCAGGATTTGTCTTTTTTTTTCTGCTCTCCGCAGCAGTTCTTCTGATATATGCCAGCGGGTATCGCTATCATTTCGGAAAATACCACATTGAAAAGACCGGTCAACTGTTGGTGGAAACCCGGCCGAAGGGGGCGCGGATACTGATGAATGGAGTTGAGGTGCAACGCCAATGGTCCGATGAGCGCATGACTTCTCCCGCAACGGTTCCGTATCTTTTCTCGGGAACCTATCGCCTGACAGTATCGCGTCAAGGGTTTCATGACTGGAGCGGCGATATAACAATCTATCCGGGCCGCACGACGATAAAAAATGATATTCTTCTTGTGAAGAATAGCGCGCCCGTGCTGTTGAAATCCGGCAAGCATATTCGTGCCGCCCAAAAGCGGGGAGATAGCATCATGGTTGACGATGGAGGCGCGGTGCGCGTGCTGAATATGAGGATAGAACAGATTTCTACTCTGTATACATCGCGTATCCCCGCAGACGAGCTGGAGGCCGCGCCATCGGGAACGCGGTTTGTTGCGAACTATGGTGGCGAGTGGCGAGTGGTGGAATACGGCGCGATCTCCTTGACAGTGAAGGATACAAAAAAAAATCCACTGGCATTCCGTTGGGCACCCAGCGAGGACGTGCTGTACATGCGCGACGATAAGGGTATCGCTGTTTTTGATAAAGAAAAGAAAAAAATTGTTCCGCTTGTTGCCGTGCCGCGTGCGATTGATTTTCTTGTCGACGATGAGTTGGTCGTATTGCGCGGCGGGACACGGCAGGGAATCGTTTTTTTCGACAGAAGGACAGGGGCGCAGATCCGTGAACTTTCATCCATTCCGCCGGCAACGCGCATTTGGGGAAGCGCAAAGGGTGTTCTTATTTTGCAGGGCGCGGACAACTCACTCTATCTCTTTGACCGCAAAGGGGATCGGCCGGTATTTCAGCATGTGGCGGACGCGCAAGGTATCGCGTTTCTCGGCGATACTCATTTTTATACGTATAACGATTTTGAAGTATGGAGCCACGATTTTTCAAAGGATCGCTACGCTCGTTCTCTCGTCACGCGACAAAGCAAACGGTTGTCAGCCATGCTTCCGCTTGCGGACATTCCCTTTGTCATTACGGTATCGGGAGGTACGGATATTCGTATGCGTGATATTCGTCCCAAAGACACGTCTTCCGCAGAAATTGTATTGGCTTCATTTACATCAATCGAAGCGGTGTTTCTGAACGCAAAAGAAACCGCCCTCATCGTGTTTGGCGCGCGGGACGGACAGGAGGGTATTTTTTCACTTCCGATTATTGAGCGGGAGGAGCTGTTTCCGTTGGTAAAGTAGCGTCAGCTGCAAGCGACGGCGGCAGCTGGGCGCCAAGAAGAATGACAAAATCCGCACCGGTACTGTCGGAAAGCTCGACCGAGTAGGGGTCGTAGATGCTTTCAGTTTTGAATATTTTTGTAAGAAAATCGAGCTGACGTTTTTTTCTGCCGCTTGTCAGATCATAGACAACGGTTTTTTGATAATCGCGCAACTGCGCATTGCCCACCGAGTCAATGGCGAATGCGTAGTCCTTGAGAAGTGATGCCGCTTTTCCCGCCATGCCGTCAATGTGCGTACCGTTACGAATCGCGACGCGCCCACCAGCGCCAACCGAATGGTCTGCCTCCTGCGGAAAGGTATCAAAGATATTTTTTATCCTTTCCTGCATCGCGAGAAATGATCCATCTTTCGGCTGAAGGACGTATGCGCCGTCAGGGCCCGTCGCGGAAACAAGATACCCGTTCTCGCCGTCATCAAAGACCGTGGAAATGATAGAATCGGAATCAATTTTTTTCAGCGTCGCGCCCAGCGTGAGAATCTGCCATGTTTGGAGATCGGTGGAGATATTCTGTCGAAGAGAAGCGATAATATCGGCGATTTTCTGAGGACGAAACAGTAGCGTTGAGGAAAAGAGCTTTTCTTTTAGTGCGAGAAGTATTTTTTGCTGCCGGCGGCCGCGGGCAAAGTCAGATCCCTCGTTATTGTTTATGCTATGGCGCGAGCGTGCAAACATAAGCGCCTGTTCGCCGTCCATAATTTGTTTTCCCGCGCGGAACGATACCGTTTGAAATTTTTTATCCAACGTCGGGTAGGTATAGTCGGTAAATGGTTGGTCGACGGTGACGGTCACGCCGCCAAGAATATTGACGATATCGACGAAGGCCTTGAAGTCAACGCGCAGGTAATAGTGTATGGGAATATCAAATGTTTGCGTTAGTGTTGTGCGAGCAAGCTCGCCGCCGGCGCCCTGATTTGCCAGTTCTCCAAACGCGTTTGCGTTATTTATTTTTCTCCAGCCGTATCCGTTTATAGTGACCAGCAAATCGCGCGGTATGGAAAAAAGAGCGACTTGCTTCGTCGAAGGTTTTATGCTTGCAAGGATGAGCGTATCGGTAAGCTGCGCGCCTTCGTGCGTGCCGCCGCCAACGCCCATGAGAAGGATGTTTACGCGATCTTCCGTCTGACCCATATCCGCATTTGCGTTGTCGGCAAATCCTTTAAGCGGGGGGATGGAAAGAAGCGAGTTCCAGGTCTTCGCAAGCGGGGATTGCGCATCCAGTGAGTTTTGGTAAGAAAAGGCGGCGGTGCCGCCCAGGAGGAGAAAAAAAAGCGAGCAGGAAATCAGGAGGGGGATGACAGGTGATCGATACGTTTGGTACGAGGGAAGCGGCGTATCGTTTTTCAAAAGATTGATATGGAATTTGTGCATAAAAAGAAACCTGCATGCCGTCAAAGGCACGGAATTTCAATGTTTTTTGCGGCCAAGCATATTGTTGACAGCCCACCCAAGCGAAGTATACTATAGTTGTGCGCGTGGAACAAGAGGGCATTTAGCTCAGCTGGTTAGAGCGTACGGTTCACATCCGTAAGGTCACAGGTTCGAGTCCTGTAATGCCCACCAAGATTTGACTTCCGGGAATTTGCTAAAGGCGCATAGGATTCCGTCGTAAAATGACCCATGGCGACATTTGCCACAAGTGAGATATGAACAGAAGTTATAAGTAGCTATGAAGGTATTTATCGAAAATGAAGCAGGGTCTAATCAGAAAAATCTCTATAACGAGAAGACTTTGGAGTACAGAAAAACTGTTGAAGTTTCCAGAAAATATCCATATCCGTACGGCTTCATTCTAGAAACAACAAGCGGAGACGGAGATAATTTGGATTGTTTTATACTCACGAAACAAAAATTGAAGACAGGTTCGATCGTTGAGTGTGTGCCGATTGGATTGATGGAACAATTTGAAGACGGAAAGGAAGATCATAATGTTCTTGCTACCCTGAAAGATGAGAGCGCAGAAGTTAATCCTGAAGTAAAAGAAAAACTGACGGAATTTGTTTCTCATGTATTCGACCACAGAAAAGGGAAAGTAATTACGGTAGGAAATTTTTATTATAAAGATGAAGCAGAGGATTGTTTTGTTCAGCCATGGGTAAGACTGCATGCTTGTAAAGATTATTACGATATGGCGGAAATTTTAGAAAAATATC
>JACQWH010000019.1 GCA_016209345.1 Candidatus Uhrbacteria bacterium | reverse complement strand
TGGTTCTGGTACCGGTGATAGTAGTAGCGGCATAATTCCTCCGGGTGGCGCGTGTACGCTCAATACGCAGTGCACCACAGGATTATGTGTCAATGGACAGTGTACGCAGAATAATCCTCCCGGAACGCCCTGCACGCAACAATATGAATGTTCTTCGAATCGATGTGTGAATGGTGTGTGTGCTGCGCCTTTACCACCACCAGGCGGTGGCGCTATTCCTCCCGGTGGCGCGTGTACACTCAATACGCAGTGCACCACAAATCAATGTACAAACGGTACCTGTCAATATCCGGATTCTGACAATGATGGTTTGCCTGATAATGTTGACCCAAATCCGAACAACCCTGACACCGACGGTGATGGTCTGCTCGATGGACAAGAGGATAGAAATCGCAATGGCCGCGTTGACCACGGGGAAACCGACCCAACGAATCCCGATACCGACCATGACGGACTGCTCGATGGGCAGGAGGATAAAAACAAAAATGGTATTGTTGATCCGGGCGAGACAAATCCACTGGACTCCGACACCGACGGCGACGGATTGCTCGACGGTGTCGACCCGTATCCGCTTGACACCACGCGGCCGGGGAGAAGCACAACGACGGATACCGATGGCGATGGTGTTCCGGATGCCATTGAAATAAAAACGAATACAAATCCGAATAACCCTGACACTGACGGCGATGGCCGTCTTGACGGGCAGGAGGACAGAAACCGAAACGGACGCGTGGATAAGGGAGAGACAGATCCGCGAAAAGCGGATTCAGACGGAAACGGCGTGAACGACGGCGATCAGTGTTCGGTCATCAGAGCCACGGCAGGTTTGCGGACGTCCGGATTTTTATTGAACACAATTTTCGGTTTTGCGATACGTATGTTTGCAGATCCCGTGTTTGCCGATGAGACGAACAAGGTATACAGCAAGTTTTCCGATACTTCCGATGATATTGTCATTGAGGGAGGGGCAGGCACCGAAGCGCTCAATCCGCCGGGAGATGTGGTCGTGTCTGCCGTCACTGCACCGTATCCTCGCCTCCAGATAACATGGACTGATATGAATGCCGGCAGCGCGAACTATCATATCGAGCGTCGAGCGACAAACGCTCCTGATGAGAATACGTTTTCATTCCTTACGTCAAATGGATCGTCGCCATACAACGATCCTGCGAGCGCCCCTTCGCCGCTTTACTACGCAACATCGTATACTTACAAGATTTGCGCGACGAAATCGGGCGTATCATCCCAATGCGTACTCGCACAAGGAAGCACCGCAGGGGCTCCAACAGAAGTCAGTCCCATTACGACGCTCAAGATTTATCGAAGTTCAGATAGTGTAACCGTCCTGGCATCGGATGCGTTCATGTGTCTTCGCAATGATTGTGAGGATGACAGTAATGCTGACGTGCAGGGCAACCAGCATAGATATGCTGCCGTTTTGGAAGATACGGGCGGGGTTGTAAGTCCTACGGCTGGAATCACCTGGGAATGGAAGATTGAAGGGAATGGTACTTCTTATCTCCAGGGTCCAACAACACTTCTTGACGCGGCCGGTAAGCCGATAGCCGACGTTCGTGAAGTGACAGCAAGAAGTACGAATACCGGCGCTGCGCTTGTCGTGAAGGCTTCTCAGATGGACGGTGATAAAGTGGTTGCAACGCTTGAACGGCGCATTCCGCTCTCTGTCGCCGCGTGCGACTACACCTGGCCGGCAAGCATGCAGCAGACATACGCGCCCTACACAAATGACCAGCTTGATTTTTCGATGTGGTATTGCCGCGGTGCGGGGGCTGAAAGCACCGTTCTTCCCATGCTTGGTTCGCCTATTCCACTGTCACGGCGGCAGGAAAATAGGATATTTGATTACGAATATATTATTCCCCTTGATACGTCTGACGCGGGCGTTCACTTGGGAAGCGAGACGGGCAATAAAAACATACGCTCCGATGTTGTCGTGATGCGCGTGGCGCGGGTTCCCTCTTCCCGACGCACTTATTCTGTTGCGACGTGGTATAAGAATACATTCAATGCAACGCCCTCCCCGCATGAGCCAGTGAACGGATACCCGGCAGTGCAGGATGCAAACGGCGTGTATGTGCTTGCCTATGATACGACCGTTTCCGGAACATTGAACAATGTGTTGCGCGGCGTGAATGAAAACGATGCGTTCGGGTCGACTGTGTACTACTTCACTACCAACACCGGTGCGAGTCCCGCGACTCGCGGCATCCTCAACGGATTGCTTGGCACCGTCGTATTTTCAAAGAATGTCGGCTATGACGCATCGCTGACCGGAGGCGGCACCGCGGGTCGTCAGCTTCGCCGCGATATCCAGAGGATGGTAGACATGGAGAGCGTTGGCACTGCCCTTGACAGAGCACCGACACTGCCCCGCATTGACGCGGGATCGTTTGTAAAACATACTTCGATCTCTGCATGGCAAACATCATGGAGGGATTTGGGCGGGCTCATCACTCTGTCGCCGCTTCCCGACGATCCCGCCTTGGCAGAACTTGATGTGCGGCATTTTTCCGGTGTCGGCCAATGCCGCGAGGCGGATGGATATGAATCGTCTACGTGCTGGAATAAGACGTCGCGCCATTTTGGCGCTGTAAGCGGTGCCAGCGCATTTGCCGATGATGTTGAAAAGGCAGTCAATGCAACGGGAGTTTACGCGTATAGCTATAAGTTTTTTCCGCCCGCTGGCGTCGGCGATCTTCTCAAGGCGCAGTTTTGCGCGCGCACGGAACTTCTTAAAATTTCCGCAAATCTTACGACGCGGTATCTGGCATGTCGGCCTCATTTCCGAAATCAAGACAATGCGCTGCTCAAAGCCACGGGCGTTGCCTGTACCGGCAGCGTTGAGTGCGCAACCGGCACATGTGAGGCGGGAAGGTGCGCAAACAGCGTACCACAAGCAACCTTCAGTATTCCACCTCGGATTAATTCGGCAACCCACAACAGCGCGAATCTGCAAGGGCAGACATTTCAGAAAAATTGGGACGGAAAACAAGACAAGACGATTCAAATAAGCGCGGACGATCCTGATGGGACAGTGGCGCATATTGAGAGCACCATCGGCAGTTTCGCATTTGACGGCAACAGCTTTGATCTTAATATCAATGCTCTGCGGCTTGGCGATAACATTCTTACCGTCACTGCTGTGGATAATTACGGTGTTCGCGTCTCGAAAGAGTTCACCTTTACCGTCGCGGAGCGCACGCCAAACACTGATCCATCGCTGGCAATAACCGCTCCGGCTGGGGGCAGTACAATCGTTCGCAATACCGCGGACATGAATGTCACTCTTGCCTTTACCGCGAGCGATCCGGACACGAACAATAGTGCCGATTCAAGCATTGCGCGCGATGCCGTCGCCAGGATTCATTATACATTCGGTTCGCTGTCCGGCGACGTCACCTCGTCATCGTCAACGTTTTCACAAGAGGTCTCAATACGAGATCTCGCGGCGGGCATCCCCTACACGCTATCTGCAACCGCGTATGATACGCGCGGAGGATCGAAGACCGCGTCAGTGTCCACTATCACCATCCGCGATAATAGTCCGCCGTCCTTTTCCAATGAACAGCCGACAAGCGGCTCGGCCTATACGGTAGGGAACGATGTCACGTTCAGCGGACGGGCGACTGACCAGGACGGTGTCGCGTCCGTTCGACTCTATAAGGTTCAGTCAAACGGTTCAGAAACGCCAGTGGCATTAATAAGCAACTCGGAGAATTATTCGTTTGCCGTAGTATCGGCTGATTTACCTGTTGGCAACCATACCTACAAGATTGTCGCGACCGATCAAAGGGGCATGCCGGCAAGTTATACCGTTTGGGTGAGTATCGTTAGAAATGGCGGTTGGGGCGCGTGGGGCGAGTGTACGGCCGCATGCGGCCCTGGCGCGACACGGACTCGGCTCTGCAATAGTCCCGCTCCGGAAAATGGCGGGTTAGCGTGCGAGACGCTGTCGCCTCCTGCTCGCGCGTTGACAGAGACGCGGGACTGCGGTCCTTGTCCCTCCTGGTCTGCTGAGTGGAGCCAGTGCACCATGCTGTGCGGTACGACGGGAATACAATCCAAAACATGTATTGATCCTAATACGTCAGACGCCGCGACCGGGCAGTGTAGCGATCCCACTACGGCGATTGGCGGAACAAAGGAGCAGGATTGCAACAGATTTGCGTGTGTTCCGCCGCAATGGTCTGCGTGGAGTCCCGCGACATGTCCCGCATGCGGAACAAACGTTACGCAGACGCGAACGTGTATTCTCGGCAATGACGGCTCCACGTCGTGCGGCAGCGGTGATGCCACCCGCGCGTGCGCGATTCCCGCATGTACCCCCGCAACATGGTCTGTATCATGGACGAGCACGACAGCATTTACGTACACCGATGGAGCGGGCGGTACCTGCTCGGCTGACTGTAATAGTGGCAGGCAGAAGCGGACATGCAACGCGGGAACCGATCCGACGAGCAGGTGTAGTTATGAGGAGGCAGGGGAGTACGATGAGGAGGGTAATCTTATGTTGGAAACGATTTTTGTATCACCTGGCACCGTTCAGGAACAATCATGCAATAAAGGCGCGTGTCCGGTATGGGAAGTGATGTCAGGATGCACGGAACAGTGCGGTTCAGGCGGCATTCAGCAGATACGGTGTACAGTACCCGCAAATCAGACAAGAACTAGCTGTGGGACTCCTCCCGGGACAGTAATCAGTCAGCAACCTAACTTCACTGTTATTGCATGCAATAGAGTGGCGTGTCCCGCATGGCAGGATACGACCCCCTGCGGCGGCGCACAATGTGGTAGTGGATCGAAAGCGCAGATATGCGCAGGGACGCCCGGATATGGAACATGCTCTGGCGGCTCAGCGGTTGGATCGTCGCGGTCGGGTGTTGCCTGCCCTCTTGGCGCCTGTCCCAGCGTTTCGATCGGTTCGTTCACAGCAAGGACATTTGCTGAAAACGGCTCAGGAAATACCGCGGGCGAAGGACCGGGCAGTATTGTTTTTTCTCGGGCAGATGCCACCTCTGTTGAAATTTGGAAATACGCGTCACCCGCGTTTACAAATGGCAGCTTTGTTCTCAGAATTAGCGGGAGTGAAAACGCATTTATAAATTTGTTTGACGCTTATTATGAGCTGAGAGCACTAAACGCCCTGAGTACATCGTTTGCATACGCCTTTCTTGGAAAGGATTATTATTACAGAAAGCAGGAATGGAATACAAAAAATTATAATTGGCCATCGGATGTCTGTCCCTTCGATTCAAACGATGCCGCCCTTGATTACTGTCCCTCAAACAGCACGACATATAATTGTCTTGACCGAACAAAGCCCGAATGGGGATGTGAGTGCCATTATAGAAGTATAACTGATTGGACGTGGGTGTGCGATAGCCGTTGCGTTGAAGCAAGAAGCGTTGTCTGTCACCGCAGCACAACCTTATGACACATATAGATTTAAAAAATCGATATAGCATTGCCGCAGGACTTCTTGTATGTGTGTTTGGCGTATTTGTTGTGGCATATTATTGGTTTTCAGTAAAAAATACTGTTGGCACAGCAGTAGCAATACCGAGACAGGAAGAAGCAATAATTTTTTCAACATACGAAGGAACGTTTCTTACATGGAATAATAATTATTTTCGTGTTAAACTTACTAAAGGAGGGATCATCGGCGGATTCATTACGGATAAGAATACGGAAATAGTTGAGGGACCGTTCGTACAAGGGCAATCACAGGGAGCTGTCAGAAAAAAAATTTCAGATATTCCGCAAAACGGACGCTTAACCTTTGATGTTATTGAGGATAAAACAAGCAAATCCTCCATAGTTCATAGAATCATTTATTACAAGGATTAAATACTATGTTTGAAGAAAATACACAATCCGGTTCTGCGCAGCAAGGCGTAGTGACACCCGCGGCATCGCCGGCGCAAACTCCCGCACCCGCACCGCAGGCGCCATCCGTGCCGGCTGAGCCGGTCGATATGTTTAAAGATACCGAGCGCGGTCAGGCACTGCCTCCGACGTCGCCTTCCGATCAGCCCTATGTGTTTCAGGAGGAGCCGGAAGAAAAGCCATGGTTTTTGCAAAAGAAATTCATGTTCATCATTCTTGGTGCAATTCTTTTGTTGATTGTCATTATTTTCGGCGTGCAATTTGCATTGAGCTTTTTCAGGGGACAGCCACCAGCATCTCAAAAACCGGCAGCGGTTCCCGAGGCAACACAGCAGGCACCGACACAAGAAGTGCAACCGACTCAGGAGACAGAGCCGCCTGTTCAGCAGGGTCAGCCGCTTGTGCCAACAGAAGCACTCGGCGTGCAGGAAAATAATAATGCAGAGCAGGGGACAGCGTCACCGGCACCTGATACTGACGGTGATGGCCTTACGGACGCCGAAGAGACAGCGCTTGGGACGGACGCGGCAGCCACTGATACCGATAACGATACCCTAACCGATCGCGAAGAAGTGAAAGTATTTTTTACCGATCCGCGCAACCCGGATTCTGACGGCGATGGCTATCTTGACGGACTGGAAGTAAAGAGCGGCTTTAATCCAAGCGGCGCAGGAAAGCTCACTATTCCTGCGGAATAGTGAAATTGACCTAATTTCTTTGAATTACGAAACTGTCGAAATGCCTTCCTTTTGTCATCCCGGCGTAGGCCGGGATCCAGATGAAATAAGTACTCTTTGCTTGGGCTGGATCCCCGATCGGGTCGGGGATGACAGTTTCGAAATTCAAAGTAATTTCTAGTTGATATTTTAGTTTAGTTTTGCGTCTTGCTACACCCTAACCCCTAGACCCTAATTCCTTGCCCCAGTATGTTTGATTTTATAGAAGAAGAACTTTCGCAAAAAAAAGCAACAGGGCAGGAAGGGCCCGTGTTTAGCGAGGAGGTAAATCCCATCTATACGATGCCCTCGACTTTTCGTAGAACAGCGCCAAAGGCATCTGGCGGGAGGATTGCATTTATTATTTTCGGTTCACTGTTCGCCCTTGCCATTATTGGGACGGGTGTGTTTCTTTTTCTTAGCAGCCAGAGGCAGGCGCCGCCTCAGCCGGCCCAGCAGCAGGCACCGGTACAAGAGGAGCAGCAAGCCGTGAAAGAACAGCCATCAGCACAAGAACAAACACCTCCCGCACAAGAGCAGGCGCCAGCTGAACAGCCAGCCGGTGAGCAACCAGCGGAGCAGGCCCCTGTCCAAGAGCAGCAACCACAGCAAGCCGAAGAGCAGAAAACCCCGCCGCTTCTGGGGGTTGATGAGGATCAAGACGGATTGACGGATGCCGAAGAGCGGCTTTACGGAACGGGCGAGGCAAAAAGCGATACAGATGGGGATGGATTTTCTGACGGCAACGAGATAAAGAACTTGTTTGATCCTGTCAAGGCGGAGGTCCGCCTCGATGTCTCCGGATTGGTAAACTCGTATATCAATCAAACATTCAAGTATTCGCTCCTGTATCCGTCATCATGGGTCGCAAAGGCGAACGATCGTACCGATCGCGAGGTGATGATTAGCTCGGCAAGCGGTGAATTTTTTACGATTTCCGTCGAGGACAATCCGAATAAGCTTTCACCGGTCGATTGGTATACTACTGTTGCATCGCCGGGCGCCGACTCGTCGCGCCTCCAAACATTTTCTCATGATACCTGGTCCGGCGTCATGACGGAGGATTCGCTTACGGTATTTCTGACAAGAAACGAGAAAGATCCGCAAAAACAAGGACTACTCACTGTTATCAAATATAATTTGAATACGAAAAACGAGCTGAGCTTTATGACGACATTTCAAATGATGCTGCGCAGTTTTCTCTTTACCGACCTCTCGTTTGTCAAGTGACGATCCTGTATGAGACGACGCAGTATAACTATTGCCCTTTTTTTGGAATTAGATGGTGCAAAATGCGCAGCTCCACAGCAGATATTTGAAGCGAGCTGGTACCAAAAGCTTTGTTCGCAAATCGCATTCTGCGCCATCGACACGAATCCTTTTCCGCTCTCCGTCGTTCTTGTCGATGAGCGCCGAATTCGCGAACTCAACGGGCAGTATCGTGGACTGCATCGATCAACCGATGTTCTTTCCTTTGCCTATGGGCACGATCGGGTCATTGAGTCGGGAGAGTTGTACGTATGCCTTTCATTTGCCCTGCGTCAGCGTGCGCGATTTCATACGACAAAAAAGCAGGAAATCGCGCGGCTCTTTTTTCACGGACTTCTTCATATCCTTGGCCATGACCACGATTCGCGCACAAGTCGAAAGGCGATGAGAGCGCTGGAGGACTGTCTTATGACTCACGCACGAACACACCATCTATGGTAAGGCGCTCCGTATTCAGTTCATTTCTTCACGCGTTTCGAGGGTTTGCAATAGCATTTCGTGAAGAAAAAAATATAAAAACACACGCCATTGCCGGGTGCATTGCGCTTGGCGCGGCGCTGTTGCTGTCGTTTACCCCCCTGGAACTGGCGTTTGTCGTCATCGTTATTTCACTTGTCATTGCCTCAGAACTTCTGAACTCAGCCCTTGAACGGTTTAGCGATATTGTCAAGCCGCGGGTATCGGGCTATGTGGAGCGTGTCAAGGATATTATGGCCGCATGCGTGCTCGTGCTGTCAGCCAACGCGGTGCTGGTTGGTCTGTTGCTTTATATTCCGAAAATTATTGCACGATTTTTCTAGCACCGCTTTGCATTGCGCTTAAAAATTGTGTATACTAGGCTCTATATCCTTACCCCTCTCCCTTAAGCAATGAAAGATACCATTATCACGGGCCTTGACTTGGGATCAATCTCCATCCGTCTTGTTGTTGGTCAGCTTTTTTCAGATGGACCTGAGCGCAAATTGCAACTCCTGGGCGCAGTCGAGCACCCATCACAAGGCATTACGCGCGGGTCTATTACGAGCATTGACGATGCGGCAAGCGCCATTTCCGTCTGTCTTGAGAAGGCCGAACGCATTACCGGCATCCCGATTGACACGGCATGGGTGGGCATTTCCGGTACGACAATCATGTCTCAGTCGAGCAGGGGGATTGTTGCGGTTGGCAAGATAAACGGCGAGATATCAAAACAAGATCTTGAGCGCGCGCTTGAGGCGGCACGAGCGATTGCCACTCCGCCAAACTATGAGATTCTCCACGTCATTCCCCGCGGCGCCATTATCGACGGACAGATTCAGATTAAAGATCCTATTGGGATGACCGGGACTCGTTTGGAAGTCGATACGCTCATTATTCAGGCATTTACATCGGAAATTCGGAACTATACGAAATGCATCTATCGAACGGGGCTTGAGATTGAGGATCTTGTGTTCTCTGCTCTTGCCACCGCAGAAGGCGTTTTGACAGCGCGGCAAAAGGAGCTTGGCGCCGTGCTCATCAATATCGGAAAATCAATTACAACGCTTGTTGTTTATGAGAACGGTGAGCTGCTTCATACGACGGTATTGCCGGTTGGCTCGGATCATATCACGCAAGACATCGCTATCGGGTTGAAGGTATCGCCGGATACGGCAGAAAAGATAAAACTCGATTATGGCAGTATCTTTGTGCGGGATGCGGATAAAAAATTGGAAATAGATCTCTCGGCGATTGACGCGGAAGAAGAAGGGCGCGTCACAGTAAAATACGTCAGCCAGATTATTGAAGCGCGTGTCGAGGAAATTTTTGAAAAAGTGCAGGAAGAGCTCAAGAAAATTGGAAAGGCGGGAATACTGCCGGCCGGATGCATTCTCACCGGCGGCGGGTCAAAACTTGGCGGCATGCCGGAGATGGCGAAGAAGTGTCTCAAGCTTCCGGCAAGCTACGCATCGGTAAAAAATATTGTTAACCCCATGGAAAAGGTCTTTGATCAGTCATACACGACTGCAATCGGGCTTGCGTTTTGGGGATTATCATTTTACCAGCATCGCGCGAAGGGTCCCGGTTTTCTTTCTAATTTGGACGATTCTCTTGATATTAAGGGCCGAGTAAATAAATGGTTCAAGTCCCTCTTGCCATAACACGGCATGCGGGTTATTATGATAGACGATGAATCATTCATTGATTCAGCGTTTTTTTCATTTATGGCAGAATTAAGAATTATGAATCAAGAATTAAGCAGGAGGGTCGAATCGTCATTATCCTTAATTCGTGATTTTTAATTCGTGATTCATATATTTATGGAAGTCAAAGCAAACATTGAGTCATTTGCAAAAATAAAAGTCATCGGTGTCGGTGGAAGCGGTGGTTCTGCCGTCAATCGAATGATCAGCTCAAAGATTCGAGGCGTTGATTTTCTTGTCGCCAATACCGACATTCAGGCGCTGCACCATTCCGAAGCATCGACAAAGCTTCAGATCGGCAAATCGATAACGAAGGGATTGGGTGCGGGCATGGACCCTGAGCTGGGGAAAAAGGCAGCCGAGGAAAACCAAAATGAAATTCGCGATGCCTTGGCCGGCGCCGACATGGTATTCATCACCTGCGGACTCGGCGGGGGAACCGGTACCGGAGCCGCACCCGTCGTTGCCGAGCTTGCAAAAGATATCGGAGCGCTTACCATTGCCGTTGTCAGCAAGCCGTTTACCTTCGAAGGAGCCCAGCGAAAAAGCGTCTCGGAAAAGGGGTGGGATTCGCTTGCCTCGAAGGTTGATGCGATCATTACTGTTCCCAATGATAAGATTTTGCAAATAAGCGATAAAAAAACAACGATTCGGGAAGCATTTGAAATGGCCGATGAAGTTCTTCAGCAAGGCGTACGCGGTATTTCCGAGCTCATTACCGTTCCGGGCGAGCCGAATCTTGATTTCAACGATGTGCGTGCGATTATGAAGGGAGCGGGCACCGCGCTGATGGGCATTGGCCTGGGATCAGGAGAGAACAGAGCGGTGGAAGCGGCTAAGATGGCAATCGCAAGCCCGCTGCTTGATATCTCCATTGAAGGAGCCCGCGGCGTGCTTTTCACCATCACCGGTTCGAGCAATCTTGGTATTTTGGAAATCAATGAGGCGGCAAAGGTAATCACCAGCTCGACCGATCCGGATGCAAGAGTCATCTTTGGCGCCGCCATAGATGACTCTATGGATGATGATGTCCGTATTACGGTCATTGCTACGGGATTCAACGACCATGACAAGACGGTATCCAAGGCGCAGTTTGAGAAGGTCTATGCGGAGCGCCCTACGATGCCAAGCCAAATTATGTTCGGCGCGGCAGCTCCACGCACCGCAGCACCCATGAGAGCATCAAAAGATGATGCATCAGGAAAAGCAGACGAAAAGCAGGACGCTTCGGACGATATTGAAATCCCGGCATTCATTCGCAAGAAAATGATGTAATGCAACGTATATGTGCCCGAAAGCTGTTGGATGTGCATATCATTCCAGCAGCTTTTGTCATAATGAAATAATTTTGCTATACTGAGCCAGTCCAGAATGAGCATATCTGTCCTGTGGAAAAACCATGGAATACCCACTTACATCAACTATTGAAGCGCTGCTCTTTATTGCGCAGCGTCCGCTTCCAATAAAAAAAATAGCCCAGTACACAGGCGCATCGATTGATGATGTGACCAGGACACTTGAAACCCTTGCTCAGACCTATTCGACGAATGAGCGGGGGATTATTCTTATCGTTCATAATGATCATGCCGAGCTTGCAACCAATCCGGCGCACAGCGCGCTTGTCCAAGCATATACCAAGGACGAGGTTTCCGGCGATCTCACGCGCGCCGGCCTTGAAACGCTCACCATCATTGCTTATCGCGGACCGCTGACAAAAGCGCAGATTGAGCAGATTCGCGGCGTGAACTGCACAATCGTACTGCGTAATCTTGCGATGCGCGGCGCGATTGAGATGACCGGTGAGAGTGATGGAGAAAAGCTCTATACGCTTTCGTTTGACTTTCTTAGGCAGCTCGGCATACAGAACGTTGCCAACTTGCCCGAGTACGAATCGCTCCATAGCGCCGACCGACTCGCCGACCTGCTCGAGTCAAAGGTGGAACGTGTTTATGTTTCAGAATAATATTATGAGTACGCGCCCATTCATTATTGCAAACTGGAAGATGAATCTCCTCCCCGATGAGGCATCCCAAGCGATGAACTCGTTGGTTGCGTGCCAAAAAAGATATTCAAAAGGCCTGGAGCGCTATTCGCTGATTGTCTGCCCATCGCATGAGAGCATTTCTCGCTGTAACAATGTTCTTGGAAAAAAATCCTCACCAATCGCTCTTGGCGGACAAGATTGTTTTTGGCATGACAAGGGGGCATTTACCGGCGAGATCTCTCCGATTTCACTGGAGCGTCTTGGCTGCACCTACTGTATCCTCGGCCACTCTGAACGGAGAGAAATACTGGGCGAAACAGATGCTATGATTCAAAAGAAGGTGGCGCATCTCTGCGCGGCGACATCGCTTACGCCCATTGTGTGCGTTGGCGAAAGCAGGAAAGAGCGCAATAGCGGACGCGTGCGCTCTGTTCTCAAGCGGCAGCTTCGGAGCGCATTAAGCCATGTTCCTCGCAGGCGTCATGTCGTTGTTGCCTATGAGCCGATATGGGCGATTGGCGCAAGACACCCCATCACTCCAAAGGAGTGCGCAGTGGCGCTTGCATATATTCACGAGCAATGTCAAGGTTTGGGCATCCCGCGAATGTATCGCGCTGTCGTTTATGGCGGGAGTGTCACGCATGACACGGTTCTCTCATTTCTAACGAAGGGCGTATCCGACGGCGTTCTTGTCGGCGGGGCAAGCAGCAAAAGCGCAGAGTTTCATTCGCTCCTCAGAACCATCGCAAAAATAGTATGATCGGAACAATTATTTCACTCTTCATCGCGCTTGTGTGCGTGGCGGGGATTATAATGATTATCGCGCGGCGCTGGCATGCTCTTACGTCAATCGATCTTGAACATATTCCGGCGGAACGAGACGCGCGAACGAAAAAGAAAATACTTACGGATCGGCTGAAGCGCAATTTTTACCAGCTGAAAACCAAGGTGGTCGAAAAAGGAAGTCCGCTTTTTTCTCGGCTTGCGGATGGGATCGTTGACGCGTCACATCGCCTGCAGGGCGCAATCGAAGCCGCGGCTCACCGAAAGCATATCCAAAAAGACGAGGCGGCCGGCGTCGCGCCGACAGAGTCGACAATCCTTTCTCGCCTGGTGCGCGATGCGGACGCTTATCTGGAACGCGGAGAATATGCCGATGCGGAGAAGCGATATATCGATGCCATCGCGCTTGATCCGAAAAATCTCGAAACATACGCAGGGCTCGCAATACTCTATAAAGCTCAAAAAGAATGGGCAAGCGCGCAGGAGGTGCTTGAATATTTGCGGGATCATCTGCGCGATTATGCCGATGTCGGGGAAGATGCCTCTGCGCAAAGCGCTTATACGATGCGCCTGGCTGAATCGCTTATGCAATTGTGCGAGGTCTACGCACTCCAGGAAAAGATGGAAGAGGCGCAGGCCTCCACTGAAGAGGCGCTTTCACTTCAGCCCTCAAACCCCAAGTTCCTTGACGCGGGACTGGAATTGTATATTATACTAGGAAAGCAAAAAGAAGCTCGTCAACTCCTGAAACGCCTCAAAGCAGCGAATCCGGAAAACCAGAAGATTGAAGGGTTTGAGGATCGGATAAAAGCGTTGTAGCGTTTTTGAAAGGACAGGTCTCGTTCTTTTACTTTTTTTGCCGTTGTAGCTCAGCTGGTAGAGCAACTCCATGGTAACTACTATTGCCCACTATTCTGGAAACGGAATAGCGAATCCCGAATAACGGTTAAAGGCCAAACATATGGCCCAGACCGTGGCGTATATATACGCCCGAACGACTGACAAGGGGAGCTTCAGCGAAAGCTATGCTCAATATACAGTCTAGCCCTCATATACTATGTTGTAATAAAAATGAGGTATCAGTGAAGGAGTAGGTCTGCGGTTCGATTCCGCACAACGGCTCCATTATTTTTTGTTTTTGCCCCCCTGTTCTTTTATTCTTTCAATAGAATTCGGCGGTATACTATTATGGTACAGTTATGCCAAAAAGATGGACTAAAATTGAGGAAGCGGTGAAGCGCAAGGAACTTTTGGAACTCTATGTAAGAAGGAATAAAACGATTATAGAGATTGCCGAAATTCTCGGAATTACATATCCGTCAGCATACGAACGCATGAGAAGATTTAACATTACTCCATGTCCGTATAAAAAAGAACATTATAGAAACAAGAAACGCGTAACACTGCCACCGTTGAGCAGTGATTTGGCAGAGTTTATGGGTATAATGCTCGGTGATGGGCATAGATCAGACGGTCAGCTCATCGTAACAATTAATGCTCGGGATGACTATGGGTATATCGCATATGTTGCTAAGATTATTAAACGATTATTTAATAGAAACGCGGGGGTACAATATCGTAGATGCCATAATACGGCTGATGTTTATTTCGGTTCAGTTGAGGCTGTATCATATTTAACAAGGATAGGGCTTACAGCAAAAAATAAAGTGAAAGAGCAATCTAATGTTCCAACATGGGTTCTGAGAAATAGTTCGTATTGCAAGAAGTTTATCAGGGGATTTTTTGATACAGACGGATCGATTTATAGGTTGAGAGGCAAGGCAGTCCAAATGAGTTTTTCAAATAGATCAAGGCCTCTTCTTGATTCATTACGACTGATGCTACTTAATTTATCATATCATCCATCAAACGCTACTCACGTTTTTTATCTTACAAGAAAAGAGGATTTACAAAGATATATTTCCATGATAGGATTCGGCAATCCTAAGCATAGACAGAGGGCACATGAATTTGGTCTTTTGGGCGGTTCGCATAGCGGCAATTGCACGAGACTGTAAATCTCGCGGCCTAAAGGCCTCCGGAGGTTCGAGTCCTCCACCGCCCACCATCCTTCGCCAAAGCTTCGGCATGGTATACCATCCGCCACCTTAGCTCAGCTGGTAGAGCAACACTTTTGTAAAGTGAAGGTCCGCGGTTCGAGTCCGCGAGGTGGCTCCAGGATTGATATTTTATTTTTTTGCTGTAAGCTAGAACCTATCACCTAATAACCTGAACTTATATGTCCCAAGACAATCTTGTAAAACTCGAATGTACGGTGTGTAAAAGAATCACGCACATTACCGAGAAGAATAAAAAGAAGCTCAGTAAAGTGCGCCTTCAGCTGATGAAGTATTGCAGATTCTGCAAGAAACACACACTCCACAAAGAGACGAAATAGATGTCATTCCGAGCGGAGTCGAGGAATCTATTTTGGTAAGAGGTGCGCGCACATTTCTCGTTTATCGATTCTATCCGTGCTGGCTTTTGATGACAGAATATTATGCCAACGTGCCGTGAATGTAACAGTGCATTTTCTGTTCACCCGAATGATCAGAAGATTTTGGATTATTTCAGCGCACCGGAGCCGACCCTCTGCGCGACTCATTCACTTCAACAGCGTCTTTCTTGGCGCAACGAACGGCACCTCTATACGCGCACATGCGAACTATGCAAAAAAGAAATCCTTGCAGTCTATTCGCTCCGCTCCTATGCAAAGGTTCTCTGCAACACATGCTGGTACGGAGATGGCTGGGATCCGCTCGGATATGGGCGTGATTATGATCCCTCGCAATCCTTCATCGATCAGTGGTACGCACTTATGAAGGATGTGCCGCATGTTGCAACTGTCCTCTATCAACAGCCGGTGAATTGCGAATACGCGAATTGGATTGTCGGCGGCAAGGATAACTACCTTACCTTCTCAGCAGTACAATCTGAGGGATCGCTTTATTCGCGCCTCATTGACTACTCTCGTGATTGCAGTGATTGTCTTAGCGTTCTTCGTTCTGAGTTGCTCTATGATTGCGTTAGTACAACAGATTCGCATGCCTGTGCATTCGTGACGCGTGCGGAAAAATGCAGTGACTGTTATTTGGGTCGCGATCTTCATGATTGTCAAAATTGTTTTGGATGCGTAAACCTGAAACACAGGCAGTATTATTGGTATAATGAAAAATGTTCCAAGGAGGAATACGAACGTCGGCTGAATGCCGCATTCCAAACGCGCACCAGTTTTGAAGAACACATGAAAAAATTTGACGCGTTTTCAAGCGCGCAGCCGGTTGAATGCGCGACCATTCGCAGGAGCGAGGATTCTGTCGGAAATGAGATATATAATTCTCGGCTCGTCCGCAAGAGTTTTACGATTGTTGAGAGCGAAAACATCAGCGAGAGTATGCGTATTGCCTATGATGCGCATGATATCTACCGATGCAGCTTTGGTGGATCGGGTGCTACAACAGGGTATGAATGTTCATCAACCCCCGGCACAAACACCGTTCTGTGCTCGTTCTGTGCGGGCAATTGCGCCTTTTCAAGTTATTGCTATTTTTGTATCAATTCGCAGGATCTTTTCGGTTGCGTTAATCTGCGAAAAAAGCAGTTTTGCATTCTCAACAAGCAGTATGACGAAGGAGCATACAAAAAACTTAGAGATCAAATCATTGCAGACATGAAGAAACGCGGAGAATGGGCGGAATTTTTTCCAATGCGGTATTCTCCTCTTGCGTATAATGAATCGCTTGCCCATGAATATCTGCCATTATCAGGCGATAACGCGGTAAAAATTGGCTTACGTTGGGAGGATGAGGAAAAAGGGGTGCGCGGCAAGGAAACGATCATGCCGGAGACCATACTGTCTGACACCTCCACCATTGATGAACATATCACAAAAGAAATACTTCGTTGCGTCGCCTGTACCGCAAATTATAGGATTCTTCGTAAAGAACTTGGCCACCTCAAGAAGATGCGCCTACCGATTCCCTTGGAATGTCAAGATTGCCGTTTTAAGAGTCGGATGAAACGTTTTTTTGTCCCAATACTGTACCACCGCACCTGCATGTGCACCGAGGGGCATGCACATCACGGCTCCGCTTCATGCACAAATGAGTTTGAGACCACCTATAGACCGGATGGGAAAGATATTGTATACTGCCATCCGTGTTATCAGGAACTCTTGAGTTAACTCAAGAGTTTTACGGGCTGTCGTATACCGGTAGTACGCATCGTTCGGGTCGATGTAGAGAGGGTTCAATTCCCTCCAGCCCGACCAATTCAGACATTTCAAGCAATCTCGGCGCGAAAACATTTTTTGCAATAGACAATGGCCGGTTTGTCCGGTGGGTATGTTGTTTTGAATTTCTGCATGCAGGCGGACATGGATCCGCCTGGCTGTGCATCATTAGTGTTGTGATGTACGTGGGTATCATTTTCGCACATACAGCGGCGATCCCAGAGTTTGTGCGAGTTGCGTTTTGCAACACGTTGATAGTGACGGCAGTTTGGGCACAGCGAGGGGAGCGGAAGCCCCATTTCTCTATAAAACTTGAGATCGCGCGCGAGAATTTTATATGCGCCGCTGCAGCGGTCCGTACAGGTGCCGCGGTGCTCGCACTCAAGAATGTCATTGACGATTGTGTCGGGAATGGCAGTGCTTGTGTCGGGAATGTCGTGCGCCGGCATTGTCATCGCGCCGGCATATGTTGCCGGCTGCTCCCAGCGAAATCCTTTTCGCGTTGCCGCGGTTTCATTGAGCGGGAAAAACTCCTGCGCGCCGCTTGCATTATAGGCAAAGGGGCTCATCTCAACAGGAAAGAATTCGCCATAATCATAAACCGTACCGTGACTGTCGCGATACGGCATTTTTCGCATATGAAGAATAATGGTATCGCGAAGCGCTTCGTACTCGGTTTTTGAATACTGTTTATTCAGAATACAATACTGGCGTTTTTTTATTCCCACAGAACCGAAGCAATCCTTTGCGCCGATATTGAAAATACCATATTCAATATTCATGACGTCAATAACGGTGAACCAGCTGAATTTGATATTGGATGCCTGGCCGCCACACTGTAATGTTTCATATAACAGTGAAGCGTTTATGCCGTAATGGGTGTGATCATAGCACTCAGTTGTTTTCCCCGGGAGAACAAGCGCGCAATAGCGGGCATTCTCCATATCCTGCACCAAAAAGGAATCGTAGGTGTTTACTGAATTGTAGATATAGTCGCCGGAGACATCTTGCGAGTGGCGTTCATGCAGATATTTGCTTGGAAAGGATAGCCAAAAATTCTCCGCCCTTTTTTGCGTCCGCACAATACCCGTTCGCGATGAAGGAAGATACTCTTTTGCGCGTTCTCGATATTCGTCCGCGGAATACTGTATGTTAAAAATGCAGTATTGCTTGTTGTTCAAATTGACGCACCCGACGCAGTCGGTACACCCAATGCAATTTTTTGAAAAACTGACATTCGTGCACTTCTCACAGTCAATGGAAAAGAGCGTTTTGTAGCACTTGTGGCAGTTCACGGCTTCATAGCACAGCTCGCTTTCATACAGCATCAGGCAGTCAAGAGAGTCCTTGCAATGAAAAAAATTACTCCCGTAGGAGCAATCTTCATTCCAATCAGCCATGGTCAGGAAGTAGCAGTTTTTAAGATACCCGACCATGTTGGTATATTCGGAGTTTTCCAGGGTAGTATAAAGTCCGAAAAGGTCGGGAAGGGGAACGCGATGGAGCAGAGCATTGATTTGGTCAAAAAATGGTCGTGAAGGATCAAAGTCAATGCCATAGTCAAGCCCGTCCCAATCATCGGACCACCAGCACGGGCGGCAATAGACCACAATGCCGGAGCTGGGCGAGTAGACGGAGAGAATTTTTTTATTGCATTTCTTGCAGGTAGAATGGAAAAACGCTCGTTCATTGCGCCAATGCAAGCGCCGCATGAATCGGCAATCCGGACACCACGTCGGCGCAGGGACCTTCATTTTTTTATAAAACAGGAAATCCTCCGGTTCAAGGGTAAATTCCACTTTGCAATTCTGGCAGGTTTTCGATTCAGATGTCATACCGTTTCGGTCTTATAGCACAATTCGCAATACACGATTTCAGCACGATCAGGCGCGTAGGGTGTTTGAAATTGGATGGCACAGGCGGATGCTCCATGAATATGCGCGACTTGATTGGTATATGCGCCGTTCTCCGATTGTGATCCAGCACATTGGCATTGGCGTATCCACAGCTTGATCGGGTTTCTTCGTTTCATGCGCCGATAGTGGCGGCAATTCGGGCAGTGACGAGGAACTGGCAGATTCATGCGGCGATAGAACTCAAGCTCGCCGCGAATCAGCTTGAACGCACGCGCGCATCGCTCCTCGCATTCGCCCCCATGCTCGCATCCGATAATCTCTCCAACCAGAGAATCCTTGATTCCCTTGATGTCTGCTGGCAATTGTTTCGCAGTAAGGGTAATCGCGCGCTCAGCCGTTTCAGGATCCTTCCACGCGTATCCTTTGGATAGCGCCCCTTGTTGCGATAGGGGAAAATATTCCTGCGCGCTACTTTCATTATAAGAGAAGGGGGAAAGCTGAGGCGGAAAGTAATCGCCAAATGAGTAGGTGTACCCATCGTTGCCGATAAACGGTATTGACTTCATATGCTCAATTACTTTCGGGAAAAGCTCGTTGTATTCCTGTTCGGTATACTGTTTATTTAAAATACAAAACGATTTATGCCGCAGTCCAAAACAACCAAAGAGATCGTGTGACGCTTTACTCATCATCGAATACCAGAGATCACGACACCCCGAGTTAAAGCAGGAAAATCGAATCATCGAGCACCCTTCAAACGCGCCCCAAGAATCATAGATGAGCTGTGAATCATATCCTGACGTGCTACAGTTGCGCGCGTCTTTCAGATTCCACCCCGCGAGAAAGAGGTTCTTGCAATCCTCAGCCCCATCATAGACATCGAAGCAATTTATGCAGTTTTTAACATGCGAAAGATTATTCCCCGTTGAACTCTCCGCAGATGTAATAGCTGCATATTTATGGGGGGAACAAAGTTTCAGCTCATTGAATTTATTTTCAAACTCGCGAAGATTTACGCCATTTCCCAGATCAAGATCGGTCTTCTTTTTCTCATACTCGTCCTTGCCATACTGAACATTCAAAATACAGTACTGTTTGTTTTTGAGATTCACGCAACCGATACAATCCGAGCAGTTATTGCACGCAAAGAGGAAACACGAATCAGAACAATTGGTTGCGTATTGAGCGAATGCGACTCGGTAGCAATCGCTGCAGTCCATGAGCTCATAGCAAAGCTCGGCTTTTTCTGTAAAGTACATTTCCATACTGTCGCGACCATGCATAGCAAATGTCGCATACGCGCACTGTTCGTTGTAGTCGCTGCCAAAGACAAGATAGCAGTTCGTATTGTTGCTTGAGTAGTTGGAGTATTCACTGTTCGTTGAGTTAAGATTAATCAGAGCGGGCCATGGCAGGCGGGAAATAAGTTTGGAAAATTGGACGAAAAACGGCTTTGAAAAATCATACGTCATGCCGTAATCAAGAGGATCCCAGGAGTCACCAGACCACGTCTCCTGACTGTAGACCGGCATAGGTTTATCTTGAGATAAAAAAGCGATGACGTTTTTTTCATCGCTACTTGTTTTTCTCGCATATAGCGAGCGCTCATTGCGATAGGCGAGCCGTCGCATAAGCTGGCAGGAAGGGCATACGCGAGGCGTAGGGACCTTCATCTTGTCATAAAACACAAAATCCTCCGGTTCAAGGGTAAATTCCGCTTTGCAATTCTGGCAGGTTTTTATTTCAAGTGCCATAGTGTTTCGATGCGGGTATAGTGTTAGTATATTCTAAAATAGCCGCACAATCAAGGGCGACTGGCATTGACAGCATCATGGAGTTCTTGTCGGGTACCCCTTGCATTTGATATACTACAATTATACCTATGAGCCAGAAAAAAAAGGATACAGACACGAAACAAACCATTGATATGGACGCTGTTGCGACGCTGAGCATTATCAACGCCCTGCAGTTTTTTTATGTGCTTATTCGCGGTGCTTATCTCGTGGCTGCTCTTGGCTTGTTCAGTATATGGCGCGGTGGTGCTGTTTGCGCTCGTTTTATCGGCGTCATGGCATGGCGTGGCATGAGCGGCACTGTTCGGGCCATTGATGCGGTTGCCGGCATACTTGCGCGTGTTCTTTCCTGGATAATCGTTTCGTTTGTTTGGGTGGTGTGGATGGTGGTAAGGATGCTCTGCTGGCGTGTGTGGGGAACGGCTGTATTCGTGTGCTATCGCATACCGAAATATATCGTCATCCTTTCCTGTCGGGCATTGGTATTCATCGCACAATCATTCGCGCATGTATGCAGCGGATGCGTAACCGCTGTCGCTGCGGTGCCAGGCGATATTCTTGACACTGTTCAAAACGCGCGGGAATCATTCGCGCTGCCGGTAGGATGGACAAAGCGCATGACAGCATTCATCGCGGTTGCGCTGTTGTTTATCCTGCCGTTTCCGGCGATTCAGTCGTTCCAATTTCTCACCGATGTGCGCGCGGATACACAGCGCGAAAGCATCGAAGCGCTTCTTCTTCTCGAGCAGGGAAAAGACGCATTGGCGCGGAGCGATGCCGTCAAAGCTGAATCGTTATTCAGCCGATCATATACGCAATTTCTCGAAGCGGAAAAGGGGCTTTCCTCTGTCCCTGGTACCGTACGGAGCGCGGCACAGTTCATTCCCTTCGCCGGACAAAAAATAGGGGATGGTGAGCGGCTTATTGCGATAGGAAAAAATCTTGCGCGAGCGGGGGTCATTGCAAGCGATGTGGCGCGGAAATTTTCTGAAACGAGCGGTGATCCGGAACATTTTTTCATGGCTCTGAGCGCCGAGCTTGACAGTATCAGTGAAGCATTCGCCTTTTTGGCGGATGCCGACGTTCTTGTATCGCACATTGATGGGGCGAACATTCCAGCAATGTATCGCGAGAGGTTTACTGCCCTTTCCGCGCAACTGCATGCGGTTGTCGAAGCGGGCAACCAAATTCTGCCGTCTCGCGACGCGCTTTTGCGCGTGCTCGGGTCAGCCGCCAAGCGTCGCTATCTTGTCGTATTCCAGAATAACACCGAACTGCGTCCCACGGGGGGCTTCATCGGGAGCTACGCGCTTATCGATGTACTGCGCGGAAAACTCGTCACAGTGGAGATTCCCGGCGGCGGATCGTATGACCTCCAGGGCTCTCTGACACAGCGCGTTCAGTCGCCGCTGCCGCTGCGTATCGTGAATGCTTCTTGGCAATTTCAGGATTCTAACTGGTTTCCGGATTTTCCGACATCGGCGCGGAACATGATATGGTTTTATGAAAAATCAGGCGGCCCCACGGTTGACGGTGTTATCGCGATTAACGCGTCATTTTTTGAAAAATTACTTGGTATCATTGGAACCGTTGACATGCCGTCATACGGAAAGACGCTTACCGCCGACAACTTCATGCTGGAAACGCAAAAGTCAGTCGAGCTGGAATACGATAAGACGGAAAATCGTCCCAAGCAATTTATTGCAGATCTTTTTCCAAAGACGCTTGAAAAAATGGAAACGCTTGAGGGCTCCGCGCGATCGGCATTCTCCTCGGCGCTCATCGAAGCGTTTGTCGCTCGGGATATTCAGGTATATTTCAGAGATACGGAGGAAGAACATGCCATCAAGCAATTTGGCATTGGAGGGGCGATGCGCACGAGTCCGCTCGATTATTTTTCCATTGTTCAGGCAAACGTTGGCGGCGGGAAAGGGGAGGGGGTCATCGATGAGGAGATAGAACGAACCACTGTTTTTCGCCAAGACGGGCGTATTGAAGTGCGGGTGCGCATCCGTCGTACTCACCATGGCAAGATCGGCGATCCGTTCGGGGGCACGCGTAATATTTCATACGTCAGGATATATCTCCCAAAAGGCACGCAAGGCATTTTTGCAAGCGGATTTGCGGCGCCCGATCAGTCGCTTTTCAAACCGGTTCCGCAAGGGTATGCTGTCCCTGAGGCGTTGCGCGCGGTTGAGGGTGTCCCGCTACTCGACCCGGCAACCGGCATGGTCGCAACGACTGAATATGGCAAATCGGTTTTTGCGCATTGGATGATACTTGAGCCGGGGCAGGAGACCGTTGCGGAGGCGGCATTTCTTCTGCCTTTTGCATATGCCGATATTCCGAAAGGTCGTGATGGGAAACGGCTGTATACCGTACTCATTCAGCGCCAGTCAGGAGCAACGACGAAAAAATTCACATCGTCGTTCCGTGGAAAGGGCGCCGACCAATCCTTTGTGTTCGATCCGTTTTCAAAAGACGAAGTCGTCGGCCTTACACTCCACGATTAATTCTATGAAAAAAAAATCAACACGCCGCGACGATTTTTATTCCTTCTATTCGCATTCAGGGCAGAAGGAGTTTCCCCGACCAAAGCGTTCTCGCGCGCCGCTTGTTGCGGCAGCTGTTTTTGCTGTCCTGCTCTCGTTGAGCGCGTGGTATGGCATGATATTTTTTTCAAACCAGCGGACCGGCAGCGAGACAGATCCTCTTACGCTTACGGTAACTGCGCCAAGCCAGGCGGTGCAAGGGGGCAGCGTAGAGTACGCGGTTCATTACGAAAACATATCAGACGGCTCATTTCCATCGGCTCAGCTTTTTTTGGAATATCCCGAAAATTTTACCGTTCTCCAGACGACGCCCGCGGCAACGAATGAAAAGAAGAATTTTTGGAATATCGGGACGCTTGCGCCGGGCACAAAGGGAGATATCGGCATTCGGGGGATCTATCAGCAGAATGCAAGCGGTACCCAGACGTTGCGCGCGTTGTTGCAATATGAACATCCGTCATACCGTTCTTCATTTTTTGTGAAACGGGAACACACGCTCGCGCTTGGCGGCACTGCCACGCCCCGGATTCGAATTGAAGGGCCATCATCGTTGAGAACCGGCGAGGAATTCACCGAGACAATCCGCTATGGCGATTTGGCTGATTACGGTGACTTGGATGCGGTCACACTGCAACTCGAGATGCCCAAAGGGTTTACCGTCGCGGAGCAAACGCCGGCACCGGTTGACTCGTATACATGGAGTGCATCATCACTGCAAGATTCGCGCGACCCACTTGGTGGCGAGGGCTCGATCATTCTGAAGGGAACAGCGGAAAATCCCGACCCTGGTCCGCAGCGCATCATCGCACGTTTCGTGCAGAAAAAAACGCCAACAGAGCGCATTACACTTTTTGAACAAACGGCAGAGATTAGCATACTGGGAGGGGATCTTGCGCTTTCCCTGGCAGCGGACGGCCAGACGCAGCCGCGATCGATTCGGTTCGGAGCAACGGTTCCCATGACGCTCTCATTTCAAAATACTGGTACGATTATTTTTCGCGATGTGACGATTACGCTTTCCAGTAAGAGCCCCATTGTTTTACTGTCAAAGGCAGATGCGGCAGGCGGAAAAACAAGCGATGATCGCATTGTGTGGGACAAACAATCAGTGGCGCTCCTGGACAAGATTGAACCGCAGGCAAAAGGGGCTATTTCATTTTCCCTGCACGTTGAAGACAGAGATGTTCTTGAGCAGTTGCAATTCGCAGAGCCAAACATGGCAGTCGCGCTTACCGTATCGGCGCAGAGCAAAAAACAGGAAACGCCCGACGGGATCGTCACAGATACGCCGCTTGATATGACGGGCCCCACGCTCACGCTTCCCGCGCTCTCGGATGCTCGTCTTGACGCATTTACAAAAAACGGTGTCACAGAAGAGTCACCAGCCCAGGGAACGGTGCATGTGTACTGGGCGATTGAAAATACTCTCCACGAAATCAATACGATCCGCGTACGGGCGGTGCTTCCAAAGGGGATTGAATGGATCGGCGAACGTTCGCGAAGCGCCGGAGATGTGAGCTATACGGCACAGTCCCGTACCGTTGCATGGACGCTTAATAAGCTTCCCGCGTCGGTGCGCCGCATCGACAGCTCGTTTGATGTCAGGATACTCGCGTTACCGAAAAACAAAGCTGTTCTTCAGGATGTACGCCTTACCGCGCGCGATGCGGTCGTATCGGATGATATTACGCAGACAATCCCGCTATTGACAGCGCCGTGAGCCAATGGTTCACTTACCATCGTATATGAGAGCACGTCGCCATTTTTTTGCTCGGCCTGCCTCCTGTGTGGCCCGCGATTTGCTTGGGTGCCGTATCGTGCGTATTGATGGAGCTCTTGTGCGCCGCGGTATCATCGTAGAGGTTGAGATATATCCCGGTCCGCACGATAGAGCATCGCATGCATTCGGTTTCAAGAAGACGCAGCGCAATGCCGCGGAATACATGCAAGGCGGTCACGCTTATATCTATTGCGTGTATGGGATGTATTGGCAGCTCAACATTAGCACCGGCGCGAAAGGGTATCCGTCGTGCGTACTGATTCGCGCCATTGACGCCGGCGATACGGATATTCATAGAACAAACGGGCCGGGCAAGCTCTGTCGCTGGCTTGGAATCGATAAGAATCAGTATGGGCTTGATCTGACCGTGAGCAGCAATCTGTGGATTGAGGAGCGGTGTCGTGGCAGAAGATCCATCCGTTCCACTCCGCGCATCGGTATTGATTATGCGGGACGGGAATGGGCGCAAAAGCCGCTTCGTCTCTATCTGGCGGAGTATGAGAAGCAACTGCCAAAGCTGAAGTCGAAATATAATACCTCGATTGATCCATAGCCAATCGTTTATGACCTTTGCAACGTATCAAAAAGAATCCAGAAAAACGGTCGTCTATCCCGCGCCGGGAAACAATATGGTGTACCCCACTCTTGGATTGGCGGCTGAGGCGGGCGAAGTGGCAAATAAAGTAAAGAAAGTTCTGCGCGACAATAGCGGGCAATTTACTGAAACGTATATACAGGATATTTCGGCGGAAGTCGGCGACGTATTGTGGTATTGCGCGCAAATTGCAACCGAGCTCGGACTCTCATTGGAGGACATAGCGACAAAGAATCTCGACAAGCTCTTCTCTCGCATGGATCGCGGAGCCCTCCACGGCAGCGGCGACGAAAGATAAATTGTTAAACGGCTACACTGTTGACTGTTTACACTGTATGATTCAGTTCTACAATACGCTAACTCGGAAAAAAGAGTCATTCAAACCCTTGAAAGGCAAAACCGTTCGGATGTATACTTGCGGACCGACGGTTTACAACTATGTGCACATCGGCAACCTCCGCGCTTATATTTTTGCCGATACGCTTCGCCGCGTTTTGCTCCTGAACAATTATCGCGTCAAACAGGTAATGAACATCACCGACGTCGGCCACCTTACATCTGACGCGGATATTGGCGAGGACAAAATGCTTATGGGCGCTCAGCGCGAGGGCAAGACGGTGTGGGAGATAGCAACATTCTATACCGAGGCATTCATGGAAAATATCGGAGACCTTACCATTCTGTCTCCGACGATTGTCTGCGCCGCGACTGACCATATCTGGCTTCAAATTGCGCTTATTCAAAAATTGCAGAAGAAGGGGTACACCTATTTGGCAGGGGGAAATGTCTATTTTGATACCGGCAAATATAAAAATTATGGAGCCCTGGCAGGGTTGAAGCACAAAAAAGAAATCGCGATTGCGCGAGTGGAAAAAGACAGCAATAAAAAGAATCAACACGATTTCGTCCTCTGGTTTACGCAATCAAAATTTCAAGACCAGGATATGAAATGGGATTCGCCCTGGGGGGTAGGATATCCGGGGTGGCATATCGAATGTTCTGCGATGGCGACGTATTATCTGGGTCAACCATTTGATATTCACACCGGCGGCATCGACCATATTCCGGTTCACCACACGAACGAGATTGCGCAGAGTGAGGCGGCGGCCGGCAAGCCCCTTGCGCATGTTTGGATGCACAATGAGTTTCTCGTCACCGCATCTGCGAAAATGGCAAAGTCGGCGGGGAATTTTCTTACCCTCGCGTCTCTCAAGGAAAAAGGATACGACCCGCTCGCATACCGTTTTTTTTGTCTCCAAACGCAGTATCGCCAACAGCTGCAATTTACGTTTGATGCGCTCGATGCGGCAGTATCGGGCTATGAATCGCTGCGCTGTGCAGTCGAGGAGTATAAGCGCCGTGCGGGAAGGGTGAAGAAAAAAAGCAGCGCACGCATGGCAGTGCTTCTCGAAAAAACGCGGAAGAAATTTATTGCAGCGCTCAACGACGATCTTGGCACCCCCGCAGCGATTGCATCGCTTTTTGAGCTCATCCGCAGTGTTAATAAAAATCAACAATCATTGACCCCTGGTGATTACGCGCCGCTCCATTCATTTTTTCTCTATGCCGACTGCGCATTGGGACTTGGGCTGGATACAAAGCGCATGCAAGACATCCCGCAAGCGATTACGGCTTTGGCGCTAAAGCGCGAACAAGCACGCAAAGAAAAACAGTGGGCGGCCGCCGATGCGTTTCGTGAAGAAATTGAGGAGGCGGGATATGCGGTACAAGACACGCAATCGGGTACAACCATTCAAAAAATACGGTGATAGGAACCATTCTTATTGCTGACCGCTGAAACCCCCGCTGATATGACATATTTTTTTATTTTTGTATCTGCGCTCGCCGCGTCATTTCTTTGCACCCATGCGGTAAAAAAAATAGCAGAGCGTTTTGATATTGTTGACATGCCCGGAGCGGCAAGAAAGATACACATGCAGCCAATCCCGCTTCTTGGTGGCATCGGTATTTTTTTCGCGCTCCTTATTGTCGGCGGCCTCTATTATTTTCTTGCACCTTCCCAATGGCCGTCTCTTACTGACGCGCATGTAAGCGCGAAATATCTTGCCGGATTGATAGTGGCGTCGTTCGTGCTGTGCATTGCCGGAGCACGAGACGACGCGCACGCACTTAAACCCGCCCAGCTTGTCATCGCTCCCGCCATTGCCGTTGTTATCGTGATTGCATTCGGCATGGGCGTTGACAGCGTGGCAAGCCCGCTATCGGGCCGACAGATTTTTTTGGACCAATGGAATATATTGCTTTTTTGGTGGAATGGGCTTCCGCGATATTTCACGCTGCCGGCCGATATGCTTACATTCCTCTGGCTTTTTGGAACGATGTATACCACAAAGCTGCTTGACGGTCTTGACGGTCTTGTCTCGGGCATTACCGTTATCGGCGCAGCCGTCATCGGCATTGTGAGTTTGTTTTTTTTCGTTAACGAACCAACGGCGGTACTTTCTTTTCTGACCGCCGGAGCATTTGCCGGCTTTCTTCTGCTTAATGGTCATCCGGCAAAAATTTTCTTGGGTGAGGCGGGTAGTACGCTTGCGGGTTTTCTCCTGGGCGTTCTTGCAATTATATCCGGGGCAAAGTTTGCAATTGCTATGCTGGTCCTTGGTATTCCGATTCTCGACACGGCGTGGGTTATTTTCAGACGCAGTGTGATAGAGCGAAGGTCGCCATTTGTCGGAGACAGGAAGCACCTGCATTTCCGGCTTCTTGACGTGGGGTTTACCCAGTGGCAGACAGTCGGCATTCTTTGGACGGTTTCGGCGCTTTTTGGAGTCGCGGCGCTGTTTATGCAGACACAGCAGAAAGTGACCGCGCTTATACTTCTTATGGGGGTGATGGTTTCCCTTGTTTTTATCCTGCACTGGAAACGAGGGCGCAATAAAAATTTTTCTGAATTATTGCCGCGTACGTCCTCTCTCCACAGAAAACCCTGAAGATTCGAATTACTATATATCCTCTGGACAGGGTGTAATAATTATGGTATACTTTGATAGAAGGGTACGGAAGGCCCCCGTATTTGTTATTAACTAGAAGCTAGAACCAGACAACCTAGCACCTCATGGAATATGATAGCAATCATTAAAACCGGCGGAAAGCAGTACATCATCAAGGAGGGCGAGATGCTCAAAATTGAAAAACTCCCACTTAACGCAGGAGATGTGGCATCGCTAACCGAAGTTCTTCTGACAGCCGACGATAACGGCGAGCATGTGGAAATTGGAACGCCGACCCTTTCGAATAAAGTCATCTCAGCCGAGGTTATTGAGCAGGGCCGCGGGAAAAAGGTGACGGTTATAAAGTACAAGCCCAAAGTGCGCTACCGCCGCAAAGTTGGCCACCGTCAGCCGTTCACAAAGCTCAAGATTGGCACCGTGTAATAATACACCCCGCATAAAAGCGGGGTGTATTATAGAGACCTCTGCAAAAGTCCATGTGTTAATTTCTTCCGGCTCATTTTTGTCCAGTTTCG
>JACQWH010000017.1 GCA_016209345.1 Candidatus Uhrbacteria bacterium | reverse complement strand
GTCTTGGCCTTTCCGAGAACCAGGCGAAAGTGTATCTTTCCTGTCTGCAGCTTGGCGTTGGTTCCGTTTTGCATATTGCAAAGAGCTCAGGGCTCAAGCGCCCGACAGTGTATCTTCTTTTGGACGAACTCGAGGCACGGGGGCTTGTCGCGCGCATATGTCACGGTAAGCGGACGGCATATCGGGCAGAGCCGCCGGAGAACATTACTCTTGATCTGAAAGAAAAGCTCGCACTTTTAAACGAAATACTTCCCTCATTGAAGGCCCTCTATAATGTTGATCCTGAAAAACCAACGATAAAAATAGCCGAAGGCATACAAGAGGTGCGCGAAACATACAATACGCTGTTCACCTACCTGAAGCACCACCCTCAGGAAGAATTGCTTATCTACGGCTCGCTGAAGGATGCGGTAGAAAACTTTCGGACGTCAGTCATTGACTATTTCTACGAAGTGATGAGCGCGTCACACAACCCAATCCGCGAGATCGGAAATGACGATGTTGAGACCCGTCAATATTATCGCAGATCTTCGCGCATAAATCCGCGCCACCAGCTTCGTATTATTCGCAGCGACGGCAGATTTTCACAGACCGACAATATGCTTTATGGAAATACGCTGATTATTTTTTCCATCAAGAAGGAGATTTTTGCCATTACGATCGAATCGGCGGGAATTGCTGAAACATACCGCACGTTTTTTAATATGGCGTGGCATGGGGGAAAGATGCTATGATTGAACAAGAATCTTCACGACACGAGAATATGAAAATCATCGCGGATTTTATCGTACGGTTTGCTGTATTTGCCATTCTTTTTGCGCTTGCGGTCATCGCGATGTCCTTCGGGTTTCCGTGGGTGTTTAATCAACTCGAGAACATCACTTCCACGCCCCTTCCGTTTGAAGGGACCTTGCGCATTTCAATACTTGGCATCCATGCGCTGCTTCTTTTGCTTGCCGGTGCGTGGGTGCTTGCCCGTGGTGGGCGTATTCACGCCATGATATGGTGGGCGTTTTTTATTTCTTATGCCATACTGGGATTTATTTTTTTCGGAGACACGACTCATCGATTGCTTGAGGAGTTTTCCTGGATTCGCTACAGTACGTCAGCATTTCTCATACTTGCTTTTCTATGCGGGCTGGCTGTCTTTGTGCGAACGGCGAGAGAAGCGGGGGTTTTGCGCGGCGCATTTTGGCTTGTGCTTGCCGTCGGATTTTTGTACGGAGGACTTGACGAGGTGATGGAAATTCACGAGGCAATCGGCAGATTTTTGCAACGCATGTTTTCCTATAGTGGAGAAGTGACGGATTATGTGACGGTCGGATATGCTCTTGTTGCCGGAGCCGTGATTTTTTTCTTTATCCGCGCAAAAATAGGCGAATTTTTTACGCGCTATCGCATGTCGGCATATTTGTTTTTGAGCGGTATCTGCGTTTATGTGTTTTCCACCCTTCTTGATACGCTGGACGTGTTTGTTTACGCAAAAATGCGTTCGCTTGCCCATATTCTTACTGTTGATCCGACGTTCGTGATGTCCGACGCATGGTATTTGTTGTGGTCGGTAAAAAATTCATTGAATGGATTTGAGGAGGTCTTTGAACATACAGCCGCCCTTCTCTTTTTTATTGCTCTTGCCGCTGTTTTGTTCGACGGCTCGCTGAAAAAAGAGCGTGAGAAGAAGATCGCTCAATGGAATAGGACGGCGTCTGCAAGTGCGCTTGCGGTGTGCGCGTTGACAACAGCCGCACTTGTTGTACTGTCTTTGCCCCTTACGTTTCCCCGATCGGTCATTATAACAAAGGGCGTCCGCGTGACGCAGCTTGCAAGCAAGGCCGAAGGGCTTTTTCATGCCGACGACCTTGCGTTTTATCCATCGCAAGGGGTTATTGTTGCAAACGAGGGCGGAGGATCGGTGTATCGGCTGAAAGACCAGGGCATTGCAAGAATTTCCGATCCCAAGAATATGATTCGCGATCCTGACAGCGTTGCGGCAAGCGAGCGCGGCGTGTTTGTCTCAGACGGAAATGCGGGGACCATTATCTTGTTTGACAAACAGGGGGGTCGGATTATTGCCAGCCGCGCAGACGGCCTTGTGCATCCTGAGGGCATCGCTCTGGCGCGAGGGGATGTCTACATTCTCGACGAGTCGCAGAAATCACTCTCGCGTTTTGACCGGGGAGGGAAGCTAGAAATCTGGAAGCCAACGCATCCGGAATGGCGGACGCCTGAGGGCATCGCTTATGACTCGACTGCCGGCACCATATATATAACGGACGATACCAGCGGAGCGGTGTTTCGGGCAACGTTTGGAGAGAAGGTAGAAAAAATTGCGGGTCTTCCTTCGCCGGAAGACATTGAAGTTCTTGACGATGGAAGCATGCTCATCACCGACACGGCGTGGGGAGCGCTATTTCGCGTCTATCAGGATGGACGAAAAGACAAGCTCGTTCAGTTTGGTCGTATGTATCGCGACACGCAAGGTGTCACAGTCGACGACAAGGGCTCTGTCTACGTGATTACCGCGGACGGATTTGCCAGCACGAGCTTCATGCCAAGTTTTCTTTTTCGCATAGATGACATTCGCTTATGACGGTAAAAATGTTTTATTGGTGTTTGGGGATCATCGTTTTTTTTATCGTGCTGCACATGTTGTTCGGCGCGCAGTTTGATATTTTTAATCTGGACCGCGAGCGAACGCCTGCCGCTATTTTTTCAGCGCTGCAGTTTATTGCAACAGGATATGCGCTCTGCACGCTTTATTTCTTAAGCGCAACGCGATCACAGAGAATGTTGTGGGGGTCGCTCGGCCTGCTGTTTGTTCTTCTTGGTCTTGACGAGATATCAGAATTGCATGAAAACGCCGCCTACTACCTTGTGAAATATGTTCCCCCGTTTCCCTTTTTTCAGTCGGGAACGCCGATGTGGATCGTATTTTTAAGTCCCGTTATTCTTGGGGCACTGATACTGCTTGTCATTGCTCTGCGGAGGGTCTATGCCGATAATTGGAAGGCCGGGCGCCTGCTCGTCGGCGCAGTGCTGTTTGTTCTTGCTGCGCTTGTCTTGGAGTTTTTAGGAGGCGCCATTGTTTTTCAGACGCTTCTGCCCGTTTTTGTTGTATTGGAGGAGGGAGCAGAACTTTTTGCCGGCGCATTTTTTTTGTTTGGGTTTTCATTGTATGCAAAGGAGAAGTTTTGCGCGCATTTTGTAAAAAAATAAAAATATGAACGGGAACCGCAAAAAACAAGACATATCATTTTCCTGGGTCGATCTTGCGCGGGCGTATTGGCAGTTGCTCGGGGAGCGAAGATGGAAGTATCTTTTTCTGCAGACATGCCTTACGGCCATTCTTTTCTACCAGGTTGTCCCTCCGCTTGTCGTTGGGCTGATGGTTGATTTTTTTAGTACGTATCACGTGGGCGACTCGCTGACTCTGTTTTATGTTTACACTGTTGGTCTGGGCATTTCTTTTGTTGTCGTCTCTCTTGTCCGGCTGAGCATTAAGTGGATAACGGGAAATTATTTGAGCGAGATAAAGTATGAGGCAAAGGTAAAAGGATTTGAGCGCCTGCTCGATCATTCATTGATGTGGCATTTTCAGGAAACCGCCGGAGCGAAAGCTCAAAGGATTAAAAATGGGGTGGATGCGCTTCGGGACATGAGCTATAAATTCAATAATGAGATTCTGCGTTCGGCAACATCGTTGGTTGGGATGATCGGCGTGTTTATTTTCTTGCGCCCCGCGTATGGGCTCTTTTTTCTTGTTTATACATGCTGTTTTTTTTCAATTTTGCGATATTTTTATCGACGCATACAGCACGAAAACGATCTCTATTACACATCGCTTGAGGCCGCAGGCGGAACGTATGTTGAGGGGCTGAGCAATATCGTGACGATAAAAACTCTCGGAGCGGGAAGCGATTTCAGGGAACACGTCGCGCAAAAAGAACAGCGGACGAAAAAGCATGAAATAACAATACGAGCATTTGTCAATAATTTATGGAAGAGCTTCCAGGCGTTTAACGGACTGTGTTATGGAGTATTTCTTTTGATTGTCGGGGCCGATATTATAGCGGGAAGAATCACTGCCGGGGCATTGGTGATATTTTACGGATACCTGTTTACTCTTATCAATAATGCGGCAGATATCATGGATACGTATGAAATTATTCTCAATGCAAAGTCGGGCATCGGACGCATGATGAGTATTTTTTGGGCGCCTTCCGTTGGCGCGTCCGGCAAGAAAAAGTTTCCGGTGCGCTGGGATGCCATCACGGTGAAGGATGTATCTTTTTCATACGGGAAAGATACCACAACCATTTCTCGCGTCTCGTTTGCCGTGCCTCGCACCGCGCACGTTGGCATTGTCGGGAAGACGGGAAGCGGAAAGTCAACGGTCGCAAAGCTCCTCGCGGGGCTTTATCCGATTTCGGAAGGTGATTATCGCATCGGCGATACACCGTTTCACGATATTTCCAGGGAGGAGCAAATACATCATATGACGCTTCTTTTGCAGGAGACGGAAATTTTTAATTTTTCATTGAGAGATAACATTACGCTGATGAAGGCGGTTGACGGGACTCGAATAGAAAAAGCCCTTGAGATTGCCCAGTTGACGAGCGTTGTCGCATCGTTGCCCGACGGGCTTGATACGCTTGTCGGTGAAAAGGGGTATCATTTGTCCGGCGGTGAACGTCAGCGCGTTGGGATTGCGCGCGCTCTCTGCCGAGACGCGGAGATTCTGATTTTCGACGAAGCAACATCTTCGCTTGACACAAAAACTGAAGCCGCTATCCAGGAGGCGATTGAGCGGGAACTTGTCGGAAAAACAGTTATTATCATTGCTCATCGCGTCTCAACGCTTCAGCACGTTGATCGAATCTACGTCTTTGATGAAGGGAAAATCGTCGAGGATGGCACCTTCGCGGAGCTTTCGCATAATACCCACTCTCGTTTTTACGAGCTGTATCACCGGCAGAATACATAAAATGTATTTGCGGGTGTGACTCATCCCTGGTATACTTTACGGCATGACAAAGTCCTTGGTTTGGATATTTATCGCGGCGTATAATGAAGAGGCGACAATCGGCGCAGTAATTGACGACTGTCTGGGCGTGACGTCCGCTATTGTCGTGGTCGATGATTGCTCGACTGACACCACGGTTGATATCGCGCACCGAAAAGGCGTGGTTGTTTTGTGTCATTGCATCAATCGCGGGAAAGGCGCCGCGATTCGAACCGGTACGGCTTACGCGCTTTCTCAAGGTGCTGACATTATTGTTCATTTCGATGCCGATGGACAGCACCATGCGTTTGACATCCCCCGGTTGATACAGCCGATTCTTGGCGGAAGAGTCGACGTCGTGCTCGGGTCGCGATTTTTAAACGGCGCATCGACTAACATTTCGCCCGCGCGAAGGGCTGTTCTTCGGTTGGGGTCGTACTTCACATGGTTTTTTTCCGGCATCCGCCTGTCTGATGCGCACAATGGCCTCATAGCATTTTCTCGGACGGCTGCGCGCACTATCGTGTTTACCGAAGACCGTATGGCGTATGCCTCAGAGCTCATTGACGAGATCCGTCGGCTGAAGATTCGCTACTGCGAAGAGCCGGTGACCATTACGTACACTGATTATTCGCGCGGAAAAGGCCAGCGATCTTCCAATGCGCTGGCAATCGGCTGGAAAATGATTTGGAAAAAATTATTTTTAGGATAATATGGTGTGACGATTCAAATTCTTATCACGGCCGTCAGCGCCGTCATTATCGGCAAAGCGCTGAGCAAGCTGAAAAGGCGGGAGGTGCATGGTGGGACGTGTTCAGCGTGGATCCTGTTTTGGATTGCCGTCATAGCGCTGGTGTGGCAGCCGAATCTGACGAATTATTTGGCATATATTCTTCAGGTGACCCGTGGCGCTGATGCGATATTCTATCTTTCGCTCGTCGGAATTTTCTATTTGCTTTTTAGAATTTTTATCCGTCTTGAGCGGATGGATCAGGAGATAACGACGATTGTTCGCGAAATCGCGCTTTTGAAGAACAGAAAGGATATTAAATCATAGAATGATGAGGTATGAGAAAAAAAACGGCGAAAACATACGATATCATTTCCATCGGCGATACGTCGCTTGATGTCTTTCTCAAGGTAAGCGACGCATCGCTTCTCTGTTCGCTGGACAAGGAAAACTGTTGGTTTTGTCTGAACTATACGGAGAAGGTTCCGGTTGCCGATATTCATTTCACTCCCGGAGGAAATGCGTGCAACAATGCGGTTGGTTCGTCGCGTCTGGGGCTGAGGACGGCGCTGTATACATTTTTGGGCGATGATGACAGCGGGCGACGCATTCTTTCCCATATTAAAAAGGAAGGAGTGGCGTCCGACTATATACGGGTGGAAAAGAACAACCCGACAAATTATTCCACCGTCCTTGTGTATAAGACCGACAGAACGATTTTGGTATACCATGATCCTCGTCCCTATAATCTTCCACGACTTGCCCCCAGTACGTGGATTTATTTGACGTCACTGGGAAAAGGATTTGGGAAAATTCACGACAAACTGATCGCATATTTGAAAAAAGACGGAGTGAAGCTTGCCTTCAATCCCGGAACGCACCAGCTCTTGGCCGGACGGAAGGCGCTTGACCCCATGTTGAAGCTTTGCGATCTCCTTATCTTGAATAAGGAAGAAACGCAGACGGTGCTTGGTAATCACGACGGGAAAATGCCCATGAAGGATATGCTGCGCAATCTTCATCATCTGGGTCCGGACACGGTTGTTATTACCGACGGGGCAAATGGCGCGTATGGGTATGATGGCGCCCATTCATACCGCATGCCGCCGATGCCGGCAAAAATAGTTGAACGCACCGGCGCAGGGGACGCCTTTTCCACCGGACTTTTGGCTGCGCTCGCACGCGGTTTACATCTTCAAGAAGCGCTCATGTGGGGGTCGGCAAACTCTGCATCAGTCATCGAACAGATTGGACCGCAGGCAGGACTCCTGACGCTTGAGCAGATGGAGAAGCGATGTAAGAGCTGCGCTCGCGTGTGTAAAAAGATATAAATAATTCACCTAATTTCTAATTCATCTAATTCACCTAATCAGTACCCAATGTCTCAATAACCAATAGAAAAAAGTGCAATCAAGCTAAGGCACTGTCTCAAAATAACCTCACCAATTTCATCTCATCTTCCCGTCATCTTTGACCAGAAAAAATCCTCAAAATATCTCGATATTCTTCAGCTTTTATTCTGGCAAATCTGACGTAAATCTGAGCGAACTTGAAGATGTTATTTTGAGACAGTGCCTAAATGGTTAGAATGTTAGGATGCGGGTATTCTTTAGAGTAATGAGATCAATTAGGTTAATTTTACTGCTATGCTTGTCACACTGAAGGAAATATTACTTGACGCGCAGAAAAAAAAATATGCTGTGCCGGCATTTAATGTCGATAATCTCGAAATGGTCCAGGCGGTTGCTGAGGCGGCCCATGAAGCGCGGGCCAGGGTCATTATTGCGACAAGCGAAAGTTCGCTTGCCTACGCCGGTTTTCAAAACCTTCGAGCGCTGGTCTATTTGGCAGCGGAAAGAGACGGCATCCTCGCGCTTCATCTCGATCACGGGAAGACCATGCGCACGATTAAGGAATGCATAGAGGGGGGGTGGACGTCGGTGATGTTTGACGGATCGACATTGCCCTACAAGGAAAATGTTGCAAAAACAAAGCAGGTTGTTGCATGGGCACGCAAGCGGAATGTTTCGGTGGAAGCGGAGATCGGGGCACTGAGAACTGACGAAGATCTGACAAAAGAGGGTACTCGTGAAGCGCTCTTTACCGATCCGGATCAAGCAGTGAGGTTTGTCAAAGAAACGGGAATCGACGCGCTCGCTATTTCGATTGGCACGGAGCACGGACCGTTTAAATCCGTTGGGAAAACCAAACTTGATTTCAAGCGGCTGGCAGAAATTAGGAAACGGGTATCGATTCCTCTCGTGCTCCACGGCGCGAGCGGCGTGCCAAAAAAAATTTTAACGATTGTTCACAACCAGTGTGATGTCTTGCACGACTGCGTTCGCCTTCAAGGCGCGCGGGGAGTGTCTGACGCGGCGATTCGCAAAGCTATTTCTCTTGGTATTCGGAAAATAAATATCGGTACCGATATGCGACTTGCGTTTACGGCAGGACTGCGCCGCGCGCTGCTTGAACACATTACTGTTTCCGATGAACGCGAGCTGCTCAAGGAAGCGCGCGAGCTCGTGAAAGAAGTCGCCATGCAGAAGATACGACTATTCCATAACCCATAACGCTGTCATCCCGAGCGCAGTCGAGGGAACTATATAGATTTCTCACTTTGCTCGAAATGACATATTTTACTATGAACATATTTATCACGCGGCCTATTCCAAAAGCTGGCATCGACATGTTGAAAAAAAAGCAAACGGTGACGCTCCAAAAAGAGCGCAGGAATCTTTCCAAAAAGGAAATGATTGCAAAAGTAAAAGGCAAGAAGTACGATGCGATTCTCTGTCTTCTCACAAATAAGATTGACGCCGATGTCATGGATGCGGCAGGACCGCAATTGAAAGTGCTTTCAAACTACGCCGTCGGATTTGATAATATTGATGTTGAAGCCGCAAAGAAGCGGAAGATCGTTATCACCAATACGCCATCAGAGGAGATCAGCATCTCGGTTGCCGAACACACCTTTACCTTAATGCTCGCGCTCTCGCGTCGCATTGTTGAGGCGGATCGCTTTGCGCGGGCCGGAAAGTATATGGGGTGGGATCCCGATCTGCTTATCGGGCAGGATTTCTACGACAAGACAGTCGGCCTTCTTGGCATGGGGCGTATCGGCAAAGAAGTCGTCAAACGTGCGCGCCTTGGGTTTGGCGCGACGGTGCTCTATTATGATCTTCACCGCGATCTCGTGTTTGAAAAGGAGTCCGGCGTGAAGTATGCACCGCAGGAAAAATTATTGAGGCAATCCGATATCGTCAGCTTGCACGTGCCGCTTCTTCCTTCAACCCGTCATTTGATTTCAACCAAAGCGCTGCGCCTGATGAAAAAAACCGCACTCCTCATCAACACTGCGCGCGGCCCGATTGTTGATGAGAAGGCGGTATTGAAAGCGCTCTATGCAAAAAAGATCGGTGGATACGCGCTTGATGTTTTTGAGTGCGAGCCGGAGATTGACTGTGATCCGACCGATCAATATGAACTCAAAAAACTCGACAATGTTATTATGACGCCACACATCGCATCGGCAACACGCCGCAGTCGCGATGCCATGGCACGCCTCGCCGCGCAAAACATCCTCGATGTTCTTGCCGGAAAAACCCCTGCCCATGTTGCAAAATAAAGAGGAGATGATGTGTGTTTGCGCTTTTTCTATACTTTCAATTTTGTACGATCGTGCAAAATTGAAAATATAGTATTGACTGAATTTCTGCACACATGAATTTCTGCACACATTGCGAAATAAGAAAAATTGATCTATCGATTAGGCCAGCGAAGAAATGAAGACATGGCATTATCGGAACACCAGGCGCCAACATGCATTTTCTTTCGTCGTCCGTTTTCATACAGCATCAGCGTCGGCAGATTTATGACACCAAAGGCGTTGCCGATTTCCGGATTACGTTCAATATCAACCTCGATGATGCGCGGGACAAATCGCGATGATCGTATATGACCAATTTCTTTGAGCGTTGCAACACACGGGCGGCACCATTCAGCGGTAAAGAGAATGATCAGTGGTTTCTTACTCTGCGCGATCGTTCGACGGAGAGATTTTTCGGAGCGCTTCATACATTTTCATGATGGCTGCATCGCGCGATACGCGACCGTTTCAAGAATATCGTTGCTATTGGTCAGAAATCCGATCATGCGCTCAAAGCCAATCCCAAATCCGCCACGCACTACCGGTTTCTCATCTTTGAACAAGCGCAGATACTCCGCGAAGGGTACTAATGGATCGTCGCCATACTCTCGAACGTAGGTTGCGATACGCGACTCAAGAAAATACCGCGTAATTTTTTCTCCATCTTCCTCGCGCACGGCCCCGCCGGCTGTCTCTCCAAGGCGCGGTGTGAGAAGGTCAACACTATAAACACGCCTTTCGTCAGGAGTGCGTTTCATATTGAAAAACTTGATTGCTGTAGGATAGTGCGTTACGAACAAGGGAATATCGGCAACATGCTTCAAGAGCACACGCTCTTCTTTGATGCCAAGATCATCGCCGAAATGATACGACCCCTCCGTGCGATTAAGAATCTTGAGCGCTTCATCGTAGCTGATGCGAATAAACGGTTTCTCAAGAAGCGATGTCAGATAGTGTATACGTCCACCAAGGAGCGCACATTCCCGTTCCGCGCCGGAGAGAATGGAGCGGATCACCGCTTTTATAAGGCGCTCTTCCGTTGCAATAATTTGATCAAGGCATGCATCAGGAGCCATTCTTACAAATGGGCACTCCGGCTCAATAAGCGTAAATTCTGACAATCTTCGTCCCGCGCTTTCCGGATCGTCGTAATGTTCCTCGCGAAAACTATTATTGACCGTAAAGACCGCCCGCTTGAGACGGATAACCAGCGCTTCAAGCTGGAGCTGTGCGCTTTGTGAGAGGTGGGCGTCTCGTCCATAGTAGTTGAGTTTGAACGAGGCATACGGGTTTTCGCACGAACCCGCGATATTGACAAGCGACGACGTCGAGACCTCGGTATAGTTCTCGTCAATCAACGCTTTTCTTACCGCCCGCAGTGCCTCTGATCGAACAGTAATAAGAGCATCAAATTTCTCTTTGCTAAACGTTCCCAGTCCGGTTGTTATTTTTTGTGACATAGTGTTTCTTGTAATGAAAAATTATGTCACCATACTTACATATACTGTATATC
>JACQWH010000016.1 GCA_016209345.1 Candidatus Uhrbacteria bacterium | reverse complement strand
GATTTACGTCAGATTTGCCAGAATAAAAGCTGAAGAATATCGAGATATTTTGAGGATTTTTTCTGGTCAAAGATGACGGGAAGATGAGATGAAATTGGTGAGGTTATTTTGAGACAGTGCCTTGGGGTAAGTAGTGTGGTGTTCGCTTATTCATATGAAGAGATGAAAAAAACGGCAAACCCGATCTTGCGATCGACGTATCGTCCGTTTTATCCACCCCCTTTTGCTCGCTATCTCTCTTGCCGCTTCTTCCCAGTGTATCACCGTTTTTTGGGGGTGTAAAGAAACCGCTGTTTGCCCGAAAACTCTTTGAATGATACGCTTTTCCTCCGATGGTCTCCGACCGTCCTTTATCCCTTGTGTATAAGTATCCGTAAATCTTGAGATTGGTGAAAAACGTTTTTTACCGACCTATTGAGGGCTTTCATTGAATAAAAGTCCTTACAGATAACGCCCCTGGATCCCGCAACCATGTGCGGGATGATTCTGGTGAACAAAATTCACCATACTCATTTTTTATTTCACAAAAAAGAGGTGCGGACATACCCCCTCGTTGTCATCCTGGCCCATTCGACTTCGCTGGAGGGTAAACTCCGTCGAGGGATCTACGTTTTCCTTTCAATCACGTTTTTTCTCCGGACACCTTCCAGTGCGTCTGGCACAGGTTTCCGTTTGTTTTGTAATATTGATACGCCGATGTCGCGGCAACCGCGCCCATTGCCGCGGCGGTAATGTCTTGCTTGAACCCGCCGAACAGCGGCGTAATATCTCCTGCGGCAAACACGCCCGGAACGTTGGTGACCATCATCGGGGTTGCAATAATGTGTCCGCGCTCATCCAGCGCAACGCCAAGGCCTTTCGCAAGTTCAGACCGCGGAACAGCCCCGATTTCGATAAACAGGCCATCGATAATCAAGTCGGTCGATCCCTTATATTCTTTTTTCAGGACGATTTTTTCCAGTTTATTCGTTCCCACGATTTGAGCAACTTCATTTTCCATAATAAGCTCGATTTTCCCCGCGTCGATGAGCTTTTTCATTTCCTCGTAGTTAATGGGCTCGGCGCGAACCTCCTGCCCGCGGACGATGATATAAATCTTCGCCGCGTATTCAGCCGTAAGATTTGCGCCCTTCACTGACCCATCCCCTCCTCCGACCATCGCGACTGTCTTGCCGGCGTATGCGGGCCCGTCGCATGTCGCGCAATAGTGGACACCGCGCGATGTGAGCTCTGTTTCGTTTGGCAAACCGAGCTTGCGATGTTCGCTTCCCGTCGCAAAAAGAATGGTGCCGGCAGAGTACGCATCCCCCTTTTCGGTCGTCACGACAAAACAGCCGTCCTGCCGCTCAACGCGCACCACCTTTTCATCTTTTATTGTTGTACCAAGCGCCTCTGCCTGCTCCTTCATCTTCAGCATCAAGTCAAACCCGTCTATTTCTTTATATCCCGGATAGTTCTCAATCGGTCCGGCAATGCTCGTGTATCCGCCAAAATCCGCGCCAAACACAAGCACGCGCATACGATAGCGTCCCGCGTACACGGCTGCGGACAAACCCGCAGCTCCCGATCCGATGGAGATAAGGTCGAATATGTTCTCTTTATCCATAGGTTATGAAATACCGAGAAGCTGGGATAGTTTGCCTTTGTCAAAGCCAATGACGACCGCATCGTCGACGAGAATAACGGGTACGCCCATCTGATTTGTCTTTGCGATCATCTCATCGCGCGCCGCCTCGTCGACCGCGACATCCTTTTCGGTATACGCGATATTGTGTTCGTTAAAAAATGCCTTTGCCAGCTTGCAGTACCCGCAGGTCGGCGTGCTGTAGATTACGACGGTTGCCATACATGTATTATTTATTATATAAGCACTTGTAGTATACGAGAGGGAGTAAAAAATTGCAAATGCGGACCGGATGTACTATAATTATCTTGCTTTGAATCCAAGATATTTTAAAAATAATGCCGATGCCACTATGGACACTATGCAGGGCAGGGATCCTGAACAGAGCGGACTCCCTCGCGGTTTTGATGAATTTCGAATAATCATCGATCAAAATTTGAATCCGGACAATGACCAAAAAAAAGCGCCGATTGTTGATTCGGTCGCTAAAAAACTCTGGGAGCAAGGAGTTGGCGACGAAGAAAAAAAGTATACTCCTGAAGAACAAAATGCAATTGATCTTCTGCGGGTACGACTTAAACTTCCCCCATTTAGAAAAATCCACCAAGATATGACCATACCAGGGACAGCGGCCGCGGAACCGACTGACATTCCCCGTTTTATCGAGCAAAGAAGCCAAAAAGAAAATCTGTTGGTTCGTTTCTTTAAAAACCTTTTTGACAAAAAGGGCTAATATCCCCCACGGTAGAAAATAGTGTCAAGTTCGAACTTTCATTAAATTCGGACTTGACACTATTTTCTTCATTTTTTTATCACACGTTTTACATACGCCGAAAAACTCCATGGAATGGCTGGTCAGGCGCATAAACAGTGCGCTTTTTTTGATCACCTGTTGCATCATATTTTTTAACGAACATTCTTCAAGCTCTTCGATCTTTCCGCACGCCGTACAGATGATATGGTGATGATCGTCGCTATTCAGCTCGTAGTGCGCGTGCCCATGCTGGAAATCAACGTGTCGAATAATGCGCTTTTCTTTCAATTTTTCGAGGATACGATAGATAGTTACTTTGTCTCGCTTCGGATTCAACTTTTCTGCTACCTCTTGTACTGTCAGCGGTTTTTTTGCGCGCTGCAGAATGGTGAGAATCGCAAGAATAGCCGGTGTTGCCTTAAAGCCGGCTTTACGAACGAGCAAGACAATATTTTGAGAGTCAATTCTCTGCATACACAAACTCCTCGCCGATGCCCAGCGGGCAAAACTCAATGCCCGCGGGTTCAAGCGCCGCACGACACATGGCGGTAATACGGTCGAGAAAAAAATCTTTGATAATCGCATCGTGAATCGGGATCACAACGCGGGGCTTCAGCGTTATGGCCCAATCGGTTCCATCGACAAGGCGGCTCCACGGACCGGCTGTCGGCAATGCGAGAATATCGCAATGATCAATTCCTTTGACGCTGTATGAGTCACCGGGGAGCAATACTTTTTCATCGATGAAATATGCCAGATTGTGCGGACATGGGATGGGCAGATGTTCGTGTGCCGCTTCAAGCGCTTGCAGGTGAAAACCCGCCGCATCCACACTTTCTCCAGCCCGTATCGGCTGCCATGCAAGCCCTTCTGCGTCCAACAACACGCCAATCTCCGGATGGGTCACAATAGGCGCGTCGCGCAACGCACAAATTCTTTTGAGCGCTTCGGGATAAAAATGATCGGGATGCGAATGCGTGAGAATAATCACGTCAACTGCCCCTATATCTTCCGGCGTTATTTTCTCTTCGATAAAACACAGCGTGCCGGGATCTGCGAGCAGCCGCTTGCCATTTTTTTCAATGACGATGCACGATTGAAGATATTTTTTTATAGTCATAGATTGAGTCTGGTGAAAAATGTTTTTTCTTCCTTCTTTCCTCTCTCGCTACGAACGTCAAACGCTTATTTTTCGTACTGGATCCCGGACAATACTCGCCAATTGGCGAGCTCCGGGATGAGTCTGTAGAATTTTTCACCAGACTCAGATTACTCACTCATCTCTTGTTCATTCAATAACTCTGCAATCAATGCAAGGCAGTTAAGAAATTCAGTGCGGTACTTTTTGGCACTTTCCAGCGTCGTTTCTTGGGGGATTGTTCCCCTTAGTCGTTCGAGCGCTTGTACGACTTGTGCGAGCCGATCCCTCTTCTCTCCTTGCGCTTCGGCAATCTTTCCGTTGAGCGAATCGATAAGCAGGGAGAATCGCTGCTCTTCGCTCGCACCGCTTGGTTGTTCCTCTGTGTATGCCATATCATTATCATTATCGTTTTACATATTGAGAGCGTAGAGAAATATCAGGTGTTTCTTTCTTCCGGCTCAATCTTATAATAACTCTTCGATATCCTTGCGCGAAACATTTGCTTGTCGCAAAATCGCTCTGAATGTTCCCTTCGGTAATGGTTTTGAATGAATGGCAATAGTCACCCTTCGCCCGTCCGCATGATGCAGGCGTGCATGGCTTCCCACTTGGTGAAAAATAAAAAAACCTGCTTTGAGCAACGCCTGAAGAAGGTCTTTTGGTAATACTTCCGCGAGCTTTGGCATATATTCTTATACCCCAAGCGCAACCTGCACGGTTGCAACCATGCTCTTTCCTGACTCTTCAATGGGAAGCGGCTCATTCTCTTTTTGTAAACTTTTCAAATGAAATTCGATGAGCGCTTGCATATTTTTCAGCGCATCTTCAATAGTATCTCCACTATCAGAAAGACCAAGCAGCGGACAGTACACCGCATGGCACGGTTCGTTTGTACCGCTTCTCGTATCCGGCTCTAAAACAACAAGATAATTTAATATCTTTTTTTCCATATAACTCAATACTATGCTTATTTTTCTATCGTGTCAATCACGTCCTCATATACTTTTCAACGTATTTTGCCATCATATCGACTTCGATGTTAACGCTATCTCCGACCTTCAAACCGCCCAATGTCGTGTGTTTGAGCGTATGGGGAATGAGCGCGACAGAAAACGATTGTTTGCCTGCATCGACCACCGTTAAGCTCACGCCGTCGACAGCCACCGAGCCCTTGGGGATGAGATAATTCGCCAGCTCTTTTGAGAGTGACCATGTTAATCGCTTGCATTCCCCTTCTTTTTTTACTGACACCACTCTCGCACCGCCGTCAATATGGCCGCTCACGATATGGCCGGAGATATCCTCGCCCACTTTCAGCGACGGCTCGATATTTACGCGCGTACCCTTACTCCACTCTGCCGATGTGGTTTTGGCAAGCGTCTCGGACATGTGAAACACCGTGATTGTTGTCGGTGTTTTTTTTATAACCGTTGAACAGATGCCAGCGACAAGAACGCTCTCGCCGATTTTCCATTTCCGCTTCATGGTGTGAGCGATCTTGTATTCAACTCCGCCCGCCTTCTTCGTCGCGCGTGCTACTGTTCCGATATTCTTTATAATTCCGCTAAACATAGAATGCTTAATTCTTTAAAATATTCGCGAGCGATTGCAACATCATTTTCAATCGCAGAGTGAAGCTGTTCCATAGTTTCAAATTTCTTGTTTTCCCGCACAAACGCAACAAGCTCGACGGTGAGCCCCTGTCCATACAGATTAGCATCGTTATCAAAAATATGCACTTCGAACCGCGGATGGACAGCGCCGGGGAGCGAATGAGGAATACCATAGAATACAATGCTCGGGATTGATTCGTCATTCCCCGGAAGTTTTGTTCGTGCACAATAAATACCCTCGAGAATATCGGGGGGTTCTGACAGCGTAAGATTTGCGGTCGGATACCCCGAACTGCGGGCCTGGGCAAAACCCTTTTCAACAAAACCGCTCACAGTAATAGAAACCGGCTGAAGCGCCATAGATACAAAAAGCCCCTATTAAGAGCTTATAACATAAAACATGCGCACCCTGTACGGGTACCTTCATAAGAGTAAGTATAGCACATTTCCTCCATTTTGCAAGGAGGAAAAATCGAGGAGGTCCGCCATATCAGACAGACCCCCTTTTTGGCATCCTTGCCAGTATTTTATAGACCGCTACGTTGTGCTCGACCGAGTCGAGCGCTCTGTCGCGGCCCGCGTTCGTCTTTCGACGAAGCGCACGGTCGACTTCCTCCTCGAATCCTTCGGGGAGAATTCCCGCCTCGACCAGGCGGATTTTTTCACGGACGCGCTGGGCGCGTTCGCGAACCGAACGCCGAACTTTGTGCGTCGGCATCGAAGTACCTCCTTCCGGCAGAATACGAAAATGGTACAGAAAAAATATCAAGATGTAAATATACCAGAGATTCTACGGGGTCTTATTCTGTTTTATTTCCCCGTTCGAAAATAAAAAACCTTCCGTTGCCCCGCCCCTTCTCTTTATCCAAGGGCGAGGGAACAAAACCCGATGGCATGCCATCTTGATACGGATCAGAACCAACATCTGAATCATACCTGTAGGGAACATTTCCACTTCCCTGGGAATATGACATTTCTATTTCCCGTTGACAATGAACGCGGGGGCCATTGACAAGACGAAAAAAGTGACGTTAAATGAAGAAAATTTAAAAAATGTATGAATAAAAATACAATAGATACGGCCCCGCAGCCATCATGTGCATCAGATGCTTACCGAGAACTCTTGGAACATCTTGATCTGCCGGAAGTTGAGCAATCATTTGAGAAGCTCGTACACGACTATCTCAATGCCTGTCTTCATCTTGATCGCCTGCGCGAAGCACAACGTGACCCCCGCGCATACGCGATGACGCATTATAAACTCATACAATGGTTTGCGACGCGCGAAGCGCGATTTCAGGAGATGCAATCAGAAGACATCAAAAATGCTGAATCGCTGCAACGAGAGTTGTATCCGCGCGGTATTCCTAAAGGATCAATCTGCATTGATGTTCGTGTAAGCCTTAAATTGCTCGCCGGCCTTCACGAGGGGTCGTTTCGTACACCAGCAGGAGATAACGATATTGATTTCCTTCCAAGTGAAAAACCGGGGGACGCCCTGTTTGTACAATCTGGCGGAGAATTTTCAAAAATGCTTGATCGAGCGTTTGCGTCGCAAGATGTTGTCATTGAAATTCTTGATAGCCATGGTGGCTGCGCGGCAGCCCGATCCCGCGTACAAGAAAAAACCCGCGTATCGCCCGCCGACAATGGCCTCCGCGATAATGTATTAAAAAAGAAGCACATCGACCAGGCAATGACCGAATACTGTGTTATCAATCACCCGGGCAAACAGGTTATCCCAATCCATACCTCGTCTGATCCTCATTCGGGTTTTCTGTTTATGGGTCTTGAAAAAAATGAAGTGATCAATGACGCGCGGGTAGTACAACATGGTTATACTGAGCCGCTTCTTCATGAACTTGCAAGCGAAGGAAAAATTATTTCCACACAGCTGTTGCTCGATGATCCGCACATTCGCGCCCTTCTCTCAACGTATTTTTTTGATATGGATCTTGCTTGCCGGTACGCTCACGACACGCTTCGGCTCTGGACAAAACTGCAGGATATGTATCACGACGCTCTCCCGCTTATTGAAAAAAAGCTTACTGCTGTATTTCCGGAACTCAAATCAGAAGGAAGGAAGGAAGAGCGTAAAGAACGCGCGCTTCTTCTCCTCACAAACACTTTTATTGCATTCCTCCATAACTATCATGATGATGGCTCAAAGAAACCATATCCCTATGGCGTCCATGATGAAAGTGTTATTGTCATTACCCGAAGCGAGAAGGGCCCGTACGCGGCCGCCCGCGCGTTTAACGATGATCCACGGAGTCCGAAAATCTCGGAAGTTATCATTTTCGAGGAAGGAATGATTCGAGACAATCGAACACGAGGCGATATGTCAGAGCCAGAGAAGAATGCTGTACGCGCGCTGTATGGCGCAGATGGACGTGAACATGTTGGAAATCCTGTACTTGTTTTCTTCTTCGAACGCATTGAGAATGGCGATGAACAGCCAAGCCCCGAGCTTGTTCACAAGCTACGCAGCGCGGATTGGTCAACACTGTCAGCGACAAATGATTGGATGACTATGTCCAAGTACCAATTCTTTTCATCTCTCGATAATATTGTTGCCGATATTCCTGAACATATAAAAAAGCTCATCAACGCACTTCGCGAGCGGGCCATTGAACTCTATCGGCCTGGTCAATCCGCGACAGAAGGCCTCTTGAGCGGCCGCCTGATTCCTGTCTGGACCCTTGCCGGACCAAACCGTGAAACCATTGCGCTCTTTCCCTTCATGGCAAAAGGATACAACCCCAAAAATATTCCCCATTTCTTGAACATCAGCTGATTGTTCGATCGTAACAATACCCGCAAAAAACCTTCTCGGAACGCTGGAGGATTGCCCGGCCTTCAGGCGGGGCGTAGGGTGTTTCAAACTCAACGAGACATCGCTGGCCGCCATGGCTCTCGTGGGATAGCTCGCACATGCACTGACGGTGCCATAATTTTCGCGGATTGCGATGTGAAAACCGTTCGTAGAACCGACAGTCCGGGCAGAGTCGCGGCAGCGGAATTGTCCTTGATTTGTAAAAATCAAACTCTTGCTTGATAATGCGATAATTTTTTGCACATTTCGTGCAAGCAAAGATATTTTTAATGATATCGTCTGGTGCGTCTTTGATATCATCGGGAGCGGCACTCCACTCAATGGTCGGTCGATCATATTTTCCCGGCAAGTCGTCGCGCCATTTCCACCCTCTTGCCAGCACCTCCTCCTTTGTTTTGGGATACCACTGTTGTGCCGTTGTTTCGTTATACGCGTATGGCGAATATTGAATGGGAAAAAACTCTCCATACTCCCCTGTCTGCTTCATGTGCTCAATAATTCTTTTTCGGAGATTTTCGTATTCTTCTTTGCTGTATTGTTTGTTGAAAATGCAATACTGCTTTTTTTGCAACCCAAAACATCCGAAACAATCCTGTATATCGCGTACGAGAAAAACATATTCACAGCTCATCACATACGCAGCGCTCGTAACGAAATGCGCGTTGTATGACCATCCGCCATCGTGAGCTTCATAGTCAAGCTCGCAATCAAGACCAAACTGGAGGAAATCCATGCAATCTTTTCCTAAACCTGCATCATACAGATATCGTCCCCTTTCTTGCCCGAATACATCAAATCCCCAATATACATCCTTGCATTCGCCGAGGTAATCACCGACCGAATCCTCCGTCTTACGCATAAATGCGTACCTCCGTGGATAGTCAGCAACAAAATCAAAAAACCTTTTTATCAACTTCTCGCGCATGCTGTATGAGCCAAGAGTGTACTGTTTCATCTTCTCGTGATACTCCTTTTTCGTATACTGTACGTTTTCAATACAATACGACTTATGACGAAGATTGGCGCACATGAAGCAGTCGACGCAATCAGAGCACGCGAAACAAAACGAAGAGTCCGTCATGGCGTACGAATTATAGACATAGCGACACCCATAACTTTTCTGAACGTCTTGACACTCATAGAGACGTTCGCTATGAAGGATAAAATTACAATCGACCAAATCCTCTGCCCATCCGATCCAGTAGGTGTACAAAAAATTGCGTCCGAAAAAAGTACAGATAGCAAAATATGAATCTTTGAGTCCTTCCGCATCTTGGCAGTAAGGGCTGTTTTCCATATTTTTTGCTAGCAGTGCGCTATGGGGAACGGCATTGGTGAGATCGCTGAACTGTTCAAAAAAATGACGCGAGAAATCAAATTCACGGCCATAGTCGAGCGCATCCCAATTGTCCGACCACCAACAGGAGGTGCAATACACCGGGAACGGCACGTCGGCGTGGTGTGTTGAGAGTGTTTGTTTTTTACACAGATCACACGCGCGCATATAGAGTACCCGCTCATTGCGCACCGCACACCGGCGCATATTACGGCAATCCGGACACCATGTCGGCTCCGGTACCTTTATTTTCGCATAGAATTCCCGATCCTCGTCAAAAATCTGAAATTCGTTTTTACACTGCACGCATGTTTTCATATAATCACACCTGCTATGCTACGATGCTATTGACAAGGTAATTTTACTATGCCATTATAATGATATCAATCCTTGGCGAAGGCCTGGCCGTAAGGCAGAGAATTGTCGCTCGAGAAATCGAATGACTAGCCAAGGGACTTCATAAAAACTCCATCTCGATGGGGTTTTTATGATTCTCGTCAATGTTCTTAAGATAGCCATGTATCGAGCCCGAGTGAATGCCGCGAGACTCTCTTCCCCACCCATCAAAGCTCCGCGAATGCATCCAGCCCACATATCCGCTAAACGAATCAATGGTTCGCTTTCATCTCTTCTGCTTCTTACAAGACTTAGTTTGATGCCGCGAAAGCGCAAAATGTTTGTTAACTTCTTTGCTATCGCTTTATCAATTCCATCCACATACACGATTGTTGTATACTCGCCCACAGATGTTCTTTTGATTGCCTTTTCTAATGTCTCGCTCATGGGAAAAAAATACGGAAGTGGTTTTTTATATATCCCGTAATACAGGGCACCCGCTCCAACATCAGCATTGCGAACCAGTGTAAGATAACGCATGCGACGATCATGCTTTGTTTTATGCCACTTCAAACCATAGGTTTTAGCTTGTTCTTCTATGCTCATGAGTTGTTCGCGAACCGAATCGTGATGGCCAGTCATCATTACGACCACTACAATAAAATGTCGAGATGTATCGTCCTGCCCCGATTCGTCGACATAACAATAGAGTTTTTGCATATCGCTCAAAGTGTCGAGATTAAAAACGGCAGAGTGAAAACCGAAAGAATGGTGGAAAAAACAATGGATCGCGAGATGAATTTTTTATTCAAATCAAACGTATCGGCAAGCTCAAGTTCGCAACACTCTTGTTCAGAGTGTTGTTCAAATGATAAAAACGTACCGTCAACAATAGCTTCATTAACGGCCGCCTGAAGTTGTCCGCAAATGTGCGGATCAGTATACCGTCGATGCGCAACAAGATAGAGGCGTGAGATATCCATAGCGCAGTGCCCTCATCTCCCTTGTAGAAGCTCCTTCATTCGCTCAATAATGGTTGCGTGGTTTTGGTCGATGGATCGACCAGCGTCAACACGGAGGACGCGCGAAGGGTCGGTGTGTTTGGTGAGATATTCTTCATACCCTTCACGCACGCGCCGGTGAAATTCAATCGTCTCTTTTTCAAATCGCAACTGCTGCGAAGGCACGGCGCGATTTCGCTGCATGCCCGCAACCGGATCAACATCGAGCCATATTGTGAGATGCGGCTGGAGTCCTTGCAGGGCATAGCGAGCAACAAAATCAAACTCCTCGCGCGAACAGCTCTCGCGCGCAACTACTTGATACGCAAACGTTGACGCACTGTAGCGATCAGAAAGCACGATCTTCCCGCGCGCAAGCGCCGGCTGTATGACAGAATCAATGTGCTGGGCCTTGTCCGCCATAAACAGTAAAAACTCCGCGCGAGAAGACACGGTGCCAAAATACTGCGGATCCAAAACAAGCGCGCGAATGGCTTTGCAAATACTCTCATCACCGCCGGGTTGCTTCGTCACGAGTATATCGTACCCTTTTTGCGTAAGCCGCTCGGCTAGCATCTTCGCCTGGGTCGTCTTCCCGCTCCCCTCGCCCCCTTCAAAGACAATGAACAATCCGTGGTCAAGTTTATTTATTTTCTCCGCCATATTTTTTCAAAAACGATTGGAATATGTCTGTGTGTGCAATCGGACTTCCGATGATGGATGACGCAGGTATCGGACCAAATATCTGCGAGTCAAAGCTCTGGCGCACATTGTCGCCGACAACGAAATATTCATCGTCTTTCAAATTGATGCGCTCAACATCGCGAAGTGCGCCGGAAAGGGAGGGCGTTTCTGTTTTTGTGTTGTTAATGTACAGCACCCCCTCTTTGGTCTCAAGCATCTCTCCCGGGAGTCCGATAATGCGCTTGATAAGCGCGCGTCTTTTTTCATCTTGGGGCGGATAGGGATAGAAAAAAACCACGACATCGCCGCGCCGGAATGAACGCTGAATTTTTTGGACCAGAAGATAGTCACCCTCGCGGTATGTCGGCTCCATCGTGACTCCTTTGACATAAAACGGCTGAATAACATAGAGGCGAACGGGAAGAATGATCGCTGCGGAAAACAAAAAATTTGCGATCCCGATGATAACCATAGCGCTGACCGTAAGACCGAGCGTCCGAACAAACGGGGCGCGATACAATACATAGATCGGAATGCCATAGATGAAAAAGCTGACAACAAATAAAAGAAGGGAGGAAAGCAATTCATTTTTCAAAAGGGAGAGGGCCGCAAAGACGACTGCGCCACCAACGAAGACAATAAGATTAATGATGAGTGATGTTTTGAATGTCGCATGAGAGAGCTTCCATTTTTTTGACAGCCACAGCAGAATGAGCGCGCCGATAACGACACCAAGCGCGAGTACGAACATCACGTATAGACCAAGGAGAAAAAATATGAGGGTGTTCATAATGTCAATAAGTATTCGACGTACGGCGGCGTACATCAAACACGGTTATAATTTTTTTCGCGCCATCGACCTCATAGAACACTCTATACGAGCCGACCCTTCTTCGCCATAGAGCGTCTTCGCCTTTCATCTTCTCAATATCGCCAGCATACGGATTGATAGCAAAAGAGCGAATTACTTCAAAAATTCGCTCTGCATACCTCCGTGGTATTTTCTTGAGCTGTTTTAAGACCACTGAATCAATTCTCAATTCCCAAGGCATCGCGAAGCTCGGCTAGTGTAAGATAGTTCCCTTTGACAATGTTCTTCCGCGCACGTAAGAGCGATTTCTTTTCTGCCGAGGTCGGATTAAATGTTCGTTGTGATTTTATCATTTTTTGCCAATCCAAAAAATCCTCATATGTCTTATGGGGTATGGCAACCAGTCTCTTTTCTTTCAAAAGTTCTTGAGGGATAGTAATGGTAGACATATATACGCTTACTATATCCAATGGTATACGATAATAGCCGAAAGATCAAGGGCTTCAAGATTTCTACAGGGCTTCAAGATTTCTCCTTATCGGGGGCATTCTCGGCCCCCATAAGACCCTCTTCCATCGATTCTCTTCCCTATCGGTTAATTCAACGCAAGGATGCTCCAGTTTAATACGACCGCAAACGATACCCAGATGATATATGGCGCTAGCAGAAACGCCGCGGTTCTCTTTATGCGCCAAAACAATACCGCCATGATAATGATGCTTACCCATAGAAGAAGAATATCAACCAATGCCAACGCGATGGCATGATACCCGAAAAAGAGCATGCTCCACGCGCCGTTGAGCGCAAGCTGCACGACAAATGCGGACAGCGCGTATGCGGCGAGCCGCTTTTGAATGTCTTCCCGCCAGATAAAAAATACGGCACAGCCCATGAGCGTATAGAGTATCACCCATACCGGCGCAAAAAGCCAGTTCGGCGGCATAAACCAGGGCTTGATAAGAGACGGATACCACTCGACAAGCGCGCCAGAAACAGCAAACGAGGAGAAAAATCCAACGGCATTTGGGACGATAATTGACAGGGCAAGTTTTATTCTTGTGTTCATGCGCGAGTGATGCGGCTACGGCTGCCTACATTTTGGTTGCGAGTAAAGCGGAACTTGGGGGTTGCACAATGGCGCTTCTTCTTCTTTTTTTTCTTCTCTCGGTTTTTGCACGCATCCTTCTTGCCAAATTTTGGGAAGCTCCGGGTCGCAATATATCACCGCTTGTTGCTTCTTTTCTTGCGGCGGTTCTTGCTTTTGTTCGGGTTTTTGTTCCGGCTTTTCATCCTTTTTCTGCTCACCCTGTTTTTGCACGCATCCCTCTTGCCAAATCTTTGGAAGCACCGGGTCGCAATAGCGGATTTCTTTCTTGTCGGCATCAGGAACGTCGGACGTATCGGGGTCTTGGATGCCATACGCAATCTTGCACTGGCGCAGCATATATCCCTCAAGGCCTTCGCATGCGTGTCCGACATCGGGTATCGTGTTCTTCACGTCTGGCGGCGGGGGCTGTATCCCGTACGCCTTTTCACATTGGCGCAATAGATATCCCTCCAGGTCTTTGCATGGATTTTTTTGGGCGCCATTCTCCGGCTCTGGCAGAACGTTCTCTTTGGGAACATCCAAATCATAAGCCGCCCGACATGTTCTTAACATATATCCTTCAAGCCCCGCGCATGGATTACTGACGCTTGTATCGGGTGGCGCAATGTTCGTTTCGTCTCGTTTTGGACTGCCGACGGATTCTTTGATATATTCTGTTGTCGCGCTGTTGTCGCCTTGCTGCAGCCGGAGCGTATAGGATCCCGACGGAATGTCTGACGGCACGGAAAAACCAATGACCGGAAACCCGTTTTCATCTTTATCGTTGCGATCAAGGTAGGGGCTTTTGAGAAGAAGCGGATGTTCTTTTCCGAGAAGTTTTTCATTTTCAAGCGTAATGGCCGCCTGCCAGCCGGGGACATCAAATCCCTTCCAAATAATGGCGTCGCCCATGCCGGGATCTGTCTTTTTCTTCAGTTCGATGGAGTATCGCGCGATCACGCGGATTTCCGCGCGCGCTTTCCGTTTATGCCGATCGGAGACAATCATCGTTATCTTCTCGACATCCGAATCGATAAACTGCCGAGTCCCCCATCCGCTCCCGAATCCGAGATTGCGCGCTTCGCCATTGGCGTCGCTGGAAAGCGAGGGCATGACCGCAAAAAAATCTTTCGTCTGCGACGGATCAATCTTTTTCCCGCGAACCTTGATACCCTCAAACCGGATGGAAAGCTGATCGCGACAGATGAACCCTGAAGCATCAAACGAAACGCTGTAGGGCGTCGACTGATCGATAAGCGGCGGCGAGGTAAAAACAATGGAAGGTTTTTTGGCAATGGGACACAAGAGAGGAATCATGGTTTTTTCCGTCACCGCGTATGCGGTACCATCCTTCTCTTTTGCCTGCACGCTTACGAAGATGCGCCCCATCTTCGAAGGATTCCAGAAAAAATCCGTGACGGGCTTGTCGTTCTCATCGACCACGTACTTGATAATCGCGTCGGCATGATCGGGTGTTTTGACAATAATTGCAAACGTGCCGTCCTTCTTAACCGCGATATCTTGGGAAAATACGATCGGCTCGGCATCAGCGCTGAGCCGCACTTCGATAATCTTTGCATCGCGGGGAAACTGGGACCCCTGGATGACAAATGGTTCTCCCTGCCTGATTGCTGTCGGAATTTTTATCTTCGGCTTCAATGGACGCAGCTGTTCGGCGGCTATCTGGAGATCGTCAACATAGTATGTCGCCAACGCAGGGTTGTCCATGCTTTCGGCGCGGAGCGTATATGCACCGTTTGGAATGAGCTTCCCGTCAATAAGCGCGGGGAACACCGAACCAAATGCGAATGAACCGCTATTTTTGCTAATCGCCGGACCGCCAACGGATGCGCCGATCACCAGGTCGTTCAAAACGATTTTCTTTTTGAAGGAGGGTCCTGTTCCCGTTCCCAATGAGAGTGTCATGCGATGCCCCTCACGAAACGCTGCGCCGCTATATCGAATGAGGTTTGCTCTAAAACGAGCATTCGGCACCAATGCGTAGGGGTTTTGCATGGGCAGAGCCGGAATGCGATAGGCATCCTGATCAGTGCTCACTCCGATTGAAAGTCCCGCAACGATCGGCTGTTCACGCACTGCCGGCGGTGGCTCTACCGGCGGTGAAACAATCGGTTTTGTTTGCGTCGGCGCGGGAACGACAACTTTTATGGTGGGCCCTGTTTTTTCAAAATCTGTGAGTCCCATTTTCAATCCGAGAAGAATGCTTCTCAATATCACGGTATACTCTCCAGGTTCGCTTGGCGCAAGCGTCAATCGTTGTACCGAATGATCTCTTTCTGCGGTAAGATACTCGTACGTATTGGTATACTGCCCGCTCTTTTTATAGTAGAAATAAATCGGTTGGGATTTTCGCGTGGGAAGCGGGCGCGCGGCCAATGAGAGCGGCGATCCTTTCTGGCAGGTGCTGGCAGAGGGAGTTCCGCCCTCCCCCTTGTCACAGATGACCTTGATATCTTGAGGTCCTGCAGTTGGAAGAACGGTCAAATGCGCGCTCGCAATATCCACGATGCAGGGTACGCCCTTGCTGTAATTACACGCTCGCTGCGTCACCTTGAAGGAAATATCATACTCACCCGGCGGCGTCTCCACCGGCACAACAATGTTTGCGCGAAATTCGCCGTTTAATGTATCATAGCTCGATGATGTCGGCGGCACGGGATAGATTCGCGGGACGGAAATACGCCGGTCGCCCGATACAAGCGCTGTCGCCTGGTCGATGACCACGGGCGATTGCTTGGTAGAAATCGTATATCCGCTTCCCTCCAGCAATACGACATCGCCGGGAAGCGCCGACCCACCACGTCCGCACGCGGGATAATAGTCCTTCAAAGATTTGTCGATCTTTTCCGGATCACACAGTATCCTCAAGGTGCCGCCCGCAAATACAGGAGCGGGCGTTATCAGCGCCCAGGCAAATGCCATGCCTCCGCACAAAATTCCAAAACGCAGTAACAATAATTTCATACATTTTCATATTCACCCCTCGAGGCCGAGAGAGCTGTTATTTATTATAAGCGCAAAAAATATTTTTTGAAAACCGAACGGTCGCAGAGTCAATTATATAACAATAAAATGTCCTTCCTCAAGTGCATAGATGGGTAGGGAAACATCACCGTATTTTTCCAGTTCTGCATATGCTTTATTCCAGTCAATGGGGCCTCGCGGATCGTCTGCGCCATAAGTGGATTTATAATGAGCCAAGAATTTGATAGGTACTATACCAAGCCCCTCCATACATTTCCGCCAATCACATGTCCAGAAGTATGTTGCAAGCGCATGAGAACTGCCAGAGTTTGTGCCGACTGTTTTTCCTTCAAAAATTTTAGGAATATCAAACTTTCTCAGCCAATACTGAATAAGGTGGTCGTCGCCACCGCACATATAAACGGCGTCTGCGCTTGCTATCTGCTCAACAAACGTTTCGGGCATAGCCATGTCAAAAATTGGGTTCACGCCACTTGGGACAAGCGCGGAAATGCTTTCTTTGTGTTGACCGTATCTTTCTTCCCAGTATTCTCGCGATGCGGCAAAGAAACAAAGGAGCATTCTCGGCCTATTGCCAAAACCCTTAATAAGCTCGGCAAAAAATTGCCGCGAGAGTTCCGGTTTATCGCTTATCCCCCCTGAATTGAGAACATACTTTACCATACTAACGAAATAATAATTTCAAATCTTCGAGATTCAGTTCAGTTCGCATGTCAATAAAATGTCCGTCTATTTTATCGTCTCCGTTTACCCATATTTTATCAGGAACAAATGTATAAACCCTTCTTGGAAATTTTTTTAGAAACAGAGCCGCAGCCGCCATTTTGTGTTGTGACCTCCCGTATATACTTTTTATTCCAATAAATACCTCGCGAGGATTGCTCAGCTCGTATGCCCTGCCTTGAAAATATACCCCAAATCCGGTACCGGCGGGGCAGGTAGAATCATAGATGGTACAAAAAACATTTTGATTTCCGCGGATATTTTTAGAGTGTTGATTCTCTTTCCATGACATCCAATAAAAGCTGATGTCTTTGTCGTAGGAGCAATACACGGGACTGTTCCAGGGAAGACCGTCCTTTGTCACGGAGGCAATATTGAGATATTCTATATCTTCAATTATTTCTTTTGCTCTTTTAAGAAGTAATTTCATACATAGCTTGGCCGTCCTCTTTGTCTGGTTGATTATTTTTTTACCGCCGAAGAAAAAAGCTCCTGACCCCCTTTCCTCTTGAGTATACCATATTTACGCCGAAATGGTGGCTGACCCCATTTATTGCCATTTATTGTGACCCCATTTATTCTTTTCACTTCTTGACGGCTACGGCGATAAAAAAGGTGCCCGCGTTGATATACTCCGTTTCAAGATTCCCAAAGATTTCTTTCATCTTTTTCGGAATGTCTTTGGAGGGATCCCATGCCGCACATTCTGAATACACCAATCTGATCAAGGGATTCAACATTTTTAAAAATCCGGTAAAAAGCCGGGCATCGCAGACCACCAATCTTCCGCCCGGACGAAGAACGTCCCTGCATCGCAAAAACGCGCGCTCCCAATCCGGAATTGCGCTTATGCCCAAAACACTTAACACGCCGTCAACATGTTCCTCGCCAATGGCCAGCTGTGCCGCGTCACCTTGTTTCAGTGTTATGTGTTTCCATCCCCTCTTTTCACATAACTGTTTTGCCGAGTTAAGCATCGCTTGGACATAATCAAAACCAATCAAGGAGCCCTCTGTTCCCACTACCTCCATAAGGTAGGGAAAATTTCGTCCGGTGCCGCAAGCCACTTCAAGAATAGTGTCATTATTCCGCGCATGAAGCTTTTCAACGGCTCTTCTTCTGATACGCCCCGGCCTGCCCATGAACGTAATATAATCTTGCGCGCCATATAACAAGGGCCATCGCCCCCAAAAAGAGTATACTGTTTTCACCCGATTGAGCGCGTTCATAAAATTTTCTCTACATCAAAAGAAAAAAATCAAGGGGAATCTTCACAACATTGTCCTCTTTGGCAAGCATCAAGTCCGTATCGCAAATCACCAGTCCGAAATCCGCACGAAAACGCTCCATGCTTTTTTTTGCCTGGTCGTATCCTTTGCGCCCGACCCCAACTTCACACACAATTTG
>JACQWH010000015.1 GCA_016209345.1 Candidatus Uhrbacteria bacterium | reverse complement strand
GTATATTTCACTCCCCTATTAATCCCCGCTTATTTTACATGGGTGATTTATAAAGCATCCCAATACAGTCAAGTAAATGAATAATGAATGATAAATTCGTCATAAAAATTGACGTTTTTTTACCGTATGGTATGATGAAAAAATGGATATTCTCTCAACGATCGCAAAAATTGGTCTTGAAGAAAAACAAGCCCTTGTGTACACAAAGGCGCTTGAATTAGGCGAGGCGTCAATGACCGAACTGGCGCGGCACGCACACCTAAAGCGGCCAACGTGTTATTTGGCCGTTGAGCAGCTGCTTTTTCTCGGGCTTCTTTCCCAGGCGCAAAAGGGAAAGCGCAACATATACTCCGCGGTGCATCCACGCCGCCTTTTGGAGCTTTCCCGTTTTCGCGCACGGCAGATACAGGAACTCTTGCCTGAGCTTGTCGCGCTGTACAACGCACCAAAGGAAAAGCCGAGGATTCAAGTGCTTGAGGGCCTTGAAGGAATCAAGGCGCTGTATCGGGAACTCTATGACTCCCTTAATAATAAAGAGGAGGCGCTATGGATTACCCGTATCGGAGCGCTTCGCGAGTGCGCGCCCGAAGCGCTTGAAGAATTTAAACGAATGATTCGCTCACTCTCAAACCCACTGATCCGAGAACTTATTTACGGGGATGATGAAGGGCGGCGGTGGGCCGAAGATATGAAATGCCTGCAGGGGAAGAATCACCACATTCGGATGCTTCCGACGATTTTTGAATTTGGTTTTTCCGATAACCTCATCTTTGGCGACAAACTCGTTATTTTTTCTTTCAAGAAAGAGGCCTTTGTTACCACCATTGAAAGCGGAGAAGTCACAAAAACCTATCGAGCGCTTTTTGAATGGGCGTGGAAGCAAGGAAAAGAATGCTCTTGACGGCTTCTTATATGACCTCGTTGCGGTAGCATTCTTCACAGTAAACAATCTCTGGAGCGGCTGGATTATAAATTGTTTTGAATTTATTGGGACAAGGTGATGCGCCATGTGCGTGTTGTACAGTATTTTTGTAGACGTTGTTTCGCGATTGCGCGCCAGCGCAGGCGCAGGAACGCTGGTGTAAAAAGATTGATGAGCGTTGTGCGAGCCGCTGATAATGGCGGCAGTTTGGGCAGAGGCGAGGAAGCGGGAGTTTCATGGAGCGATAGAACTCTAGCCCCTTGCGTTTGATTTTAAACCCGCGCGTGCACTGCTCGGTGCACGTTCCTTCATGTGCACAGCCAATAATTTCTTTGAGGATTGAGTCGTCTGTTTCTTGAATGTTCGCAGGAAGAGAAGATGCCGGTTTTGTAACGCCAACATTTTTTATCTCAGCGTCGCGCCAGCGGTAACCGTGTTCCTGTGCACCCCCTTTATTCAGCGGAAAGAATTCTTGCGCTACGCCTTCGTTATAGCATGCCAGAGAGCTCATGGTGTCATAAAAATATGGACATCATCGTTCATTAGAAATGACTCGCCACAGTTTTTGCACGGTTAATACATGGGCCGACTGGACAATAGTAGGATAACAGCATCTTACGTGGGTGCGCGGTATTTGCAATAGGAAGAGGAATTTTTCATTAACCATAAGGAAAATTGACGTGAACACTAAAATAAACCAATATGACATTTCTACTTGGCCAGAAGGTATGACATTTTAACTTCCCTGGGAATGTGACATTTCTACTTCCCGTTGACATTACCGCGACCCCCCTTGACAAGATTTATCTGTCGTGATAGTATTGCCCATACGCTGCCGTAAGGGAGCTGACGTTCTTTCTATCATGAAAAATTCGGGCAGAACTCTGCAGACACGACAAGCATGGGGATGTGTTATCCGGCATTTCTGGCATTGCGCTGGAATAACCGAATAGTACATTTTCTTGTCTGCAGGTTTCTGTCTGGATTCACAAAAAAACAGTCCGAATACTTCGGACTGTTTTTTATTGTGAACTTCCATTCAGCGTATCCGGCGGATTTTCCGCGCGAGCGGGCGCGGGTGCTTGTTCGCTCTGAGTCGGAAGGATGACTTGCGGCACGGATACCGCCGGCTGCTCTGGCGCTGCAACTGGCTTCTTGCCGACCAGGCATACCGCCGGCCACACAACGTAATGGCTTTTGTAGGTTTCTTTTTTTATCGTACCGTCGGCATAAAAAATTCTTCGTTCAAAGAACGCATCGGCGCCATCATGCGCTCGCTCGGTGCATTTTTTTTCTCCGGGGGGCAGGTCCGGCGTTTCTATTATTTTTGTCTCCCCCGCCTTTTTTATATTAAATACCGTCGGCGTATCTATTTGGACGCGGCGCCCATCGTTTTTCCCCCACAGCTCGACAATTATTGAATTTCCTTTCACCCATGACTGTATAAGGAGGGGGTTGCGCGTATCGTTTTTAAAACGAAAGTCGGGTGAGGGATCGTAAATTGTCGCGTCAAATCCAACGGGCGGTTCGTAGTAGGAAACACGATATGAATGATTGCGCCGCTCCAGGATAGAAAGGCCTGCATGGGAAACAGCCCGAAAGAGCGTTGTGGAGACCTGGCAGAGGCCGCCGCCGAATTCCGGTTTCGTTGCGTTTCCCTTGATAACAAGCTCCGGCAAGAATCCGCTCGCGCCATCGATCGAGCCGAGAGCTTTGATGAGGGAAAATTCCTCGCCCGCCTCTATAAGAAGTCCGTTAATGCGCGATGCGCCCAGCGCGATATTTTTGCGTCGGTTGGCAGGACTGCCCGCAAAGCTCGTTTCGTCATGCGCAAGCAGATCGGTGATGGTACTGTTTTGTCTGGGGGTGTCTGCAAACGTTGACACTTCTTCCTTGAGAGTAATTGTGATTGTCGCGTTTGTTTGTCCAAGAAGCGCCTGTTCAATAGAGCGGGCTGTTTTTTCGGTATCAAGTTTTTTGCCTGAGCGCGCCGGCTGAAAGACAGTCACTCTTCCCTCATGCATTTCAAATCGGGGGTGCTGAACGGGGACGAGCACGTCAGGAGCAATGCGCGTATCAAGATATGCGCGAACGCGTTCACCGTCCAAGGATATGCGAGCGGTTCCATTCTGTTCGCGGACGGGGGTAAGCCAGGCAACAATATCTGCGGCGGATATGTTCCATGAGCTGTTTTTTGCGCCGTTACTCGATTGTCCGGAGGAGTCGTTTGTATGGTTGAGCGTAAGCGGCGCGCGCGAAAGAATATCCTCGGCTTGTTTTTTTTTCGGCGCAAGATCACGTGTCGTCACGGCGGGCACAGCGATTGTTTCGGCCAGCGTGATGTCTAGCAGGGTCAGCGAGCTGAGCGCTTGTATGACTTCGTTTTTTGCGCGAGCATAGTCAAATTCGATGCCCGATGTTTCCGGCCTGACAGCGAGCGCTCCGCTCGCGTTGAATATGAAGGATGCATCGCGGGCCGGTGAATGGAAAAATGAAAATTCTTTTTTGAGCGCTTCTGTCAGGCGATCCGGATCGATTGCCAAAACAGGATCCACGCGGCGTGAAAAAAACAATGCGCCGATTCGCTCGCCCTGCTGACGCAGAAACGATCCTGTGCGCCCAACCGCAAAGAGGCGGTCTTTTGTCTTTTCAACATCAACATCAAACAGGGGTGTCTGCGCACCTGTGGGACTATCAGACCCGAGCGGTATCGATTGAGGGGAGAGCGTAATCGTTTTTCCTCCGTATCGGAAGAGAGCGCCCGTTGACTGCAGCCGGTCGCTATACTCGCGCAGGATATCTTCACTGTATTCTTTGCTTTTTCCTCCGACTGTCAGGTGCGCAAGAACAACACCCGGAAATATTTTTTCAGCGTACCAGGAAGAATACGCAAAAGACGCACCGGGAATGCCGATGATAAGACAAGCGAAAATAAGCAATCCGACCAGGCGGAATGACGGGCCGATCGACGGATGATGTGCGGATGCCGTTTGTTTCATTGTGCGTCTTCAAGGGAGATAGAGAGGCGAGCAGAGTCATTTTTTGGCAATATAATGGTGACCACCCCGTTTTTGAACAGTGCCTGGATGCCTTCGATATCAATGGGACGGGGGACAATGACCGACCGAGAAAATATTCCCCAATAACATTCACGGTGGAAGAATCGATCGTCATGAATTTCCTCAACGTCATGGCGCCGTCCACGTATGGTGAGCATGTCGTTGTGCATGGAGATTTCAATATCTTCCGGCTCAACGCCCGCGACAAACGAGCGGACAACAATGGCGTCCGGATTTTCATACATGTCAACCAAAAGCTGCCCCTCTTCGAATAAGCTCCAGTGGTGCGGGTTCCCCGCGTCGCTCATTGAGAGAGGGGCGGGGGTGGCAACGGGTTTTTTTGAAAAAAGTCCCATAGTGCAGAAATCTAAATGACAAAGCCCACATGTTAAATCAAATCCTAAACAAAAATATCAAGTGTTTTTGATTTTGAGCTTTAATCTTTCTCTATTATATCCTCTGGCGTGTATTTACACAAGCTCATCATTGAGCGCGGCATCCAATTTTTCAATTGCTTTTGTTTGCTCCTGTTGCGCTTGCATAATCGCGGCATCAGGATCGTCAATGAATCGATTCCCAATACTTGCCGGCGCAAGGTCGCTGATGATAACATCGTCGTCTACTTGAATTGAAACACTGTGTTCGCATCTGCCGCAGCAGTCACGCACGACAACATCGATGCCCTTGTTTGCATATTCCTTGTCGAGCCGTTCGCGTATCAGCGCCGATCCGGCCGGTCCGCATGACTTTCCATGACACACCGCAATTTTTTTCATATCTTTATTCTGGTAGCTCAAGTGGGAGCGAATTGGAACATCGTATTGGTTAACTGCGCAAATAGATCGGTGCGCCCTGAAATGGTCAAAGAATTGTCACATTTTGTCGAAGCTGTCATTCCCGCGAAGGCGGGAATCCAGACTAAGAATAAATCCTTATTAAGGAAACAACATAGTTATAGGATGGATCCCGGCCTGCGCCGGGATGACAATACCTTGGTGATTTCAGAAGAATAACGATGCACCGGTTTTTTTGCGCAGTTAACCCTTATTGAGTGAATTATACGCTTGGAATGCCATAAAATCAACAGCTTGTCCAGAATGAGGTGGACTGATACACGCCCTTGACAAGTATATCTATGCAATATACACTACGTGTATGATTGATTTTAGCATCTATCAGGATTTTGAGTGGGATGAGTGGAATATACACAAGAATCAGGAAAAGCATCGGGTAACTGTTGTTGAGTGCGAGCAAATCTTTTCAGACCCACAGAAGCGTATCTTCAACAATCTGAGCCATTCCACGAATAAGGAGGAGCGATTTATTCTCATCGGCAGCACTGCTCGGGGACGCGCGCTCTACGTGGCATTCACAATAAGAAATAAGCGGATTCGAGTCATTTCCGCGCGGGACTTGAATCGAAAGGAACGATATCTCTATGAAGAAAAAATTTACGGTTCCAAAACTGAAGAATAAGAAGAAAGAATTTGAGTTTTTCTCTAACCTCGACCTCTCTGAATATTTTGAGAAAAGCGATTTTATTCCTGTATCCTTCCCGAATCTCCGGCACTCAACGCAATCTATCTCACTGAGACTGCCCGAATACATTCTTTCGGGCGTAAAGGAGCAGGCGAACGTGTTTGATATGCCGTACCAAGCGCTCATGAAGAGATATATTGCCGACGGTATGAGAAGGGACAGAGTTCTTGAGAGGGACTAAAAAAAATTAGGTAACAGAGAAATCGTCGAATACCGCTTCAATATTGTTACCATCAATATCAAAAACAAATGCCGCGTAGTATCCCGGGCTACGAGGAAATGGTGTCAGAGGAAATGGTGTCAGGAATCATTTCTCGCTCCAGTGGGACACACCAGAGAAATGATTCCTGACACCATTTCCCCCACCGTGGAACATGCCAGTTTTGTTTTGGCGGTTATTGCGTTTTATATCGCAAGTAAAAAATATATCCGTTCATCTGGCGCAGTGGCACAACAGAGCGTGCGGCAATGATGTGATACCAATTTGTCGTTTCTGGTAGCCCGTGGGGGAATTCCGTCGTCGTACCGTCCACCGGACGGTACTTCCTTTGCCCTGGGCAGCGCTCAAACATCCACCGGATGTTCGAGTGGCACAAAACTTCTGACATCCTGTCATTGTTTTGTTGCTGCCCGTTCGATTCCCCTTTTAGGTTTTCTAGAAAATTAAACTCCACTTTGCAGCGGGCTTTACTTTTTTATATAGCCCGTGGGGGAATCGAACCCCCGTTACCAGGATGAAAACCTGATGTCCTAACCACTGGACGAACGGGCCGTACTATAAACGCAAAACTTACAGTGTAAAGCTCAGCATAAAGAACATGCTGTACAGTACTTCTATTCGGCGCATTGTATCATGATGTCTGATAGCGCTAGTAATTTATTCTACTCATTTTTTTTGTTTTGTCAATGAATACGCGCCGGTGATGAGGTTCCATTTTATGCGCAGAAGTTCATGAAATGTGCGATGCGCGTCTTTGATCGGGCGGAACCTGCTTGTTCTTTTTTCGCTTTCATGCCAGCGAACGGGGACTTCCCGAATGCGATACCCCATGTGTTGCGCAAGGGCCAGGATTTCCATATCAAACCCCCACCCATCGATTGTTTGGCACGAAAATAATGATTTTGCGGCAAAGAACGTAAATGCTTTAAACCCGCATTGCGTATCTTTTATTGAATCAAGCAGGAGTGTTTGAATAAAAAGATTACCCACGCGTCCCAACACGATGCGATACCATGGCTGTTTGCGGCTGATAGTGCTTGCTTCGAGATATCGCGAACCGATGACAATATCTACTCCTTGTTCGAGCAGGGGCATGCATGCGTCAAGCTCACCGATCGGCGTGGAACAATCCGCATCCATGAAAAGAATAATCGCGCCATGTGCCAAGCGAACACCGTCGCGAACACTGGCCCCCTTTCCTCGATTGGCAGGATGCGTAATGATGCGCAGTTGGGGATGTCGTTGCGCTTCATGTTCAAGGATGCGTCCGGTATCATCGGCGCTCCCGTCATCGATGCAGATGATCTCCCATTGAGTACAACGCGATGCGAGGTAGGCAGCGGCGCTGTCAATGCAATCAACAATATCGTCCTCCTCGTTGAGCGCGGGAATGATGAGGGAAATATCGCAGGAAGGGCGCTCTGTAATAACAGGGCGGGGAAGCGTGTAGGCACGAAACGTCCACCATTTATTTACGGTAAAATTCCAAAAAAATACGATGACGGTTGTGAATATCTTTGCCGTCACATACCACAAGCCGAAACCGTAGACGAACACGGAAAGAAGCAAAAGATTGAGAAAAAGTCCGACAAGAGCGGTAAGGGTAAACTTGATATATTGGCGTGCCACGCGACGGTTTGCGTTTTGAAACGTCCAGCGTTTGTTCCAAAAAAAACCATTGCCCAGTGCGACGCAAAACGAAAGAACGGCAGCGACCAACAAATGGACATGTCCGTATTCCACCAAAAGCGCCAATACGCCGATATCAATAACGGCGCTTGAGGCCCCGACAAGCGCATATTTTATAGCAAGAATAAGGGTGTTTCGTGAGAGTATGCCCATAGGGATATTTTACTCCCAACTCTAGGCAAATACTACTCGCTTTGCTAGGATTCTTCTATATGACTATTCTTGGCATTGAATCATCGTGCGACGAGACGGCTGCCTCGCTTCTTGAAATACGGAAAGGAACGATTACCATTCGTTCAAATAATGATGCTTCTCAGGCAACCATTCACGCGCGCTATGGCGGCGTGGTGCCCGAAGTCGCCGCGCGTAATCACCTGCTCTCCATTCTTCCCGTAGCACAAAAGGCGCTGGGAACAAGCAGACCGGATGTAATCGCGGTGACAGCCGGCCCCGGCCTCGTCACATCATTGGGGGTGGGGGTGCAAACAGCGCGGACGCTGAGTTTTCTGTGGGACATTCCTCTCGTCGCAGTCAATCATCTCGAGGGACACCTATACTCCAACTGGCTTCCACCAGTTGGAGGAATTTCAAATTTCAAATTTCAAATTTCAAACATTGAGTTTCCGGCATTGGTGCTCATCGTCTCGGGAGGGCATACAGAACTTATCCTTATGCGCGATCATGGGTCGTATAAGAAAATCGGACAGACACTGGATGATGCGGCAGGGGAGGCATTTGATAAGGTTGCAAAGATGTTAGGGCTTGGCTATCCCGGAGGGCCGGCCATTTCTCGACTCGCAGAAAACGGTGACCCGAAACGATTTGCTGTTCCTCGCGCGCTGATCAACGATCGCAAGCGTCAATACGATTTTAGTTTTAGCGGAGTGAAAACGTCGGTTTTTTATTGTGTTCGTGATTTGAAGGCGGCGAAAAAATATACAAAACGCCTTCTTCCCGATCTCTGCGCGTCATTTCAGCAGGCGGTTGTCGATGTGCTGGTATGGAAAACGGCCGCGGCGGCAAAAGAATACAAGGTAAAAAGCGTGATGCTCGGCGGGGGCGTTGCGGCAAATTCATTGCTGCGATCGCAGATGATTGCGGTGCTCACCCGTGATGTGCCTCGCGCTGCCGTGCATATCCCTCAGTTAAAATTTTGTACTGACAACGCGGCCATGATTGCAATGGCGGGATATTTCCACGTGAAGAAAAGCGAGTATACGCCCTGGCACGCGCTCGATGTGCGCGGCGGTTGGGAATTATAAAGCGCAGAATTCAAAATGCAAAATGCAAAATTAAAAAAGTCGGACGCTCGAACTATTCGGGTACTACTCAATGGACAAGAGAGCGTAGTTCATTCACGGAGTGTTCAGAATACGCATCGTTTTGCAAAAAAACTTGTCAAAGAATTGCATGGCGGGGATGTGCTGGCGCTGTCCGGCAAGCTTGGCGCGGGGAAAACAACATTTGTGCAAGGGCTTGCGAAAGCGCTTGGTGTCAAGAAGCAGATAACGAGTCCGACGTTTGTGCTTATGAATATCTATGCTCTGTTAAAATCATTGAATGGAATTACGCGATTATGCCATAGTGACGCATATCGTCTGGAATCGGCACGCGAGCTTGAGGCGATCGGCGCGCAGGAGTATATTTCGTCGCCCGATACGCTTACCGTCATCGAATGGCCCGAAAGAGTCAAAGGGTTGATACCAAAAAACGCCATCTGGATTTCCTTTGAACATGGTGGTAAGGTTTAGATATATGGAACAGGACGAATCATTTTCAATACATCAGGCACGAACGGAAGAATACGAACAGGACGCTCCATTGCGCCCCGCGACATTGGATGAATATGTCGGACAGCAGAATATCCGTGAGATGCTCACGGTATTTATTCAGGCGGCGCGACAGCGGGGCGAACAACTAGAGCACGTGTTATTATCGGGTCCGCCGGGTCTTGGGAAAACGACGCTTGCTCACGTCATCGCGCATGAAATGGGAGTCACTATTCGCGTGACATCCGGCTCCGCGCTTGAGCGCGTCGGCGATTTGGCGGCAATACTTACGAATTTGGGAAATGGCGACATACTTTTTATTGACGAGATCCACCGGCTTTCAAAAAGTATTTCCGAGGCGCTATATCCGGCGATGGAGGACTACGCGCTTGATATTGTGCTCGGCAAGGGGCCGTCTGCACGGACCATTCGCCTCGATCTCCCCAAGTTTACCCTTATTGGCGCGACAACGCGCATGAGCGTATTACCCGGCCCCTTGCGCGATCGGTTTGGAAATCTCTTTCACCTTGACTTTTATACGCAGCAGGAAATTAGCGATATTATCCGGCGATCGGCAGGCATATTGAATATACCAATCCACGAGAGCGCCACAGAGAAGATTGCCGGCAGATCTCGGTTCACGCCGCGTATTGCAAATCGTCTTTTGAAGCGCGTTCGCGACTATGCGCAGGTGAAGGGTGACGGAATGGTGGATGAGGCCATTACCGACAGTGCGCTGTCCGCGCTTGGTATTGACGGCCACGGGTTGGATGCGGTTGACCGGAGAATATTGACAGCAATTATCGAAAAGTTTGCCGGCGGACCGGTGGGGCTCAACACGATAGCAGCATCGATTGCCGAGGAAATGGAGACGATTGAGGATGTCTATGAGCCGTTTTTGATGCAGAGGGGATTCCTCCATCGCACAAGCCGCGGGCGCATCGCAACTGAATTGGCATACGAACATTTGAATAGAGATAAAACAGGCACTGTTTTAACAGAACATCCACGGGAATAAACATCTCATCTTCATATCATCTTTTTATGGCAGCGCTCAAACCTTTACTTACCGGTGTTCATCTCGAGGAAGTGCGTACGCTTGTTTCTCAGCTTGACCCGTCCGCGGTTGTTGACGAGCAGTCACTGGCGAGCGCGCAGCGGGACGGATATGTGAGCATCGTGAAAGATGGCGACATACTTGTCGGTATGGGATGGATTTTTCCGCGCCAGACCCTGTTGAGAAAACAAGCGGTGATAGAGGATATGGTTGTCCATGAGGCATATCGCGGGAGAGGATACGGAGAAAAGATTATGCGCGATTGTATTGATTGGGCGCGAAAGAACGGCGTGGAAGTCATCGAGCTTACCACAAATGCCCAGCGCATAGCCGCAAACGCGCTGTATAAAAAATGCGGATTTATCCTTCACGAAACAAACCACTATCTTCTTGATTTGCGGGAAGAAAAATAAGAAGCGTCTACAATCAGCAGGAAAATGGTGCCAAGCCCTTAGAATGACACTATTTCTTTCATTTTTCCTTGATTGCTTTATTTTGCGGAATGCCCGATCATGCGAAGGTAGTCCTTCATGTTCTCAAGGGTGATTTCTTGAAAGAATGTTACAAAGTCCATTTCTGTTCGCGAGGAATGAAGCGCTGTCAGGTATTTCTGGCGCACAACAACAGGAATAATGACGAGCGGATAACCAGCGCGCATGAGAATAATATTTGAGAGGACGCGTGCGATGCGGCCATTGCCGTCAGTGAAGGGATGAATTTTCACGAAACGGTAGTGTGCTTTTGCGGCAAGCACAACAGGGTCGGTTTTTTTCTGTTTTGCAAACCACGCCCAGAACTCTTTCATCAAAAGAGGAACCCTGCGTGCGGGTGGCGGCAAAACTTCCTCCCCGGTTATGTATACCTGAATTTTTCGGTATCGCCCCGCCGTTTCATTATCGATTTCTTTGATAAGCGTCTTGTGGAGTTTTTTTATGAGCTGTTCAGTGATAGATTTTTTTTTCTGTATGATTGAGATGAGCTCTTCGATAACTTCTTTGTGATTTTTTGCTTCAAGTATTTCGCGCAATGGGTGCCCGCCAACGGTAATTCCATCCTCAACCACGAGTTTTGTTTCGCCGAGAGACAAGGTATTTCCTTCAAGTGCATTTGAATGGTAGGTATATGTCACCGCATACCATTTGTGCAGTTCGCGCAATTCTGACGGAGTCAACGGCCGCAGGGAATCAATTTTTTTCTTCAATTTTTTAATTTTTTGAGCGATGTCCATAAGGACAATGATAGCATAGTTAGAGCGGCTCGTACATAAAAATTTCAATAGAGATTCGTATTCCAAACGAGTTCGAAAATTGATCGTAATCCTTGAGCAATGCCGCGACTGCGTATAATCACCCCGTGTTCATTGCCCCTTGCCAAAGATATGATTGAAACAGTATCGCCGTAGATATCAATTTCATTGGTAAAAATATACTTTTCAGAATTCACAAAGTGGATTTGCCGCAGCTCGCGCATATTTCGCTCCGGCGTGAAGAGCGCTACCGCTTTTTCCGTGCGGGGCAGAATGCCGCGAGAGGGGATTTTTGATTGCGCCCGTTGCTTCCAATACTTTTCCAAAAAGGGATACTCGTACCCGTGTTCGAGGAAATCCGCAGAGGCGAATGAAAGAATTTCCTTTGGTTTTTGGGCAAGCGTATCGAGAAGAATGTTTTTGATTCCACCTCGCCCCTCATAGTAAAGAACGACCGGCTTTTCCGACTTGCCGGTATACTGCGCGCGAAGCTGCGATGCCAGTCCTTCAATATCTGATAGAGCATGGTCCAGTGATGCCCTTTTATCGGCCAGTGCTTGCTGGATAATGCCGATATCTTCAACTTCAAAATATGTTACACCGCTCCCCTTTTTTATCCGCGATTTGACCAAACCCTTCTTCACGAGGCGCTTGAGCGCTTCATACGCAGTGATTCTGTTGAGGTTTGCCTGTTTGGCGATGCCCGATGCCGGCGCATAGCCCAATTCAAACGCCGCCAAAAAGACCTTTGTATCATTGGTATTCAAGTCGAGCTGGGCAAGAATCGGTTTGAGTTGGGAGATCATTTAGTTCGTCGTTGTATTGTCATTCCCGCGTAGGCGGGAATCCAGATCCTATGTAGTAATAATATTACTACTTTTTTATTTATTTGTCAAGTCATATTTCTTTATATTTTAAATAAAAATAGACACACAGAGAAAAATAATACATTTTTTGTAATTTAAATAAAACAAAATATTGTCATTGGGGTACTATACCC
>JACQWH010000012.1 GCA_016209345.1 Candidatus Uhrbacteria bacterium | reverse complement strand
TGGAGCGGGTAGGGGGAGTCGGACCCCCATCTTGTCCTTGGCAAGGACACATAATAGCCGCTATACGATACCCGCAAAAAAGATACCAAAATAGTATCAATCGGTTGTGTCTCTGTCAACTATTTCTGCTGATTTGTTATCCTTCTTTTTCCGCTTGCCCAGATACTCAATAAGGAGGCCGGCGGCGACAACGAGAAGCATTGCCAGTCCTGTCCAAATATACTTAAACGTTGAAGACCGTGTTTCATTGTCCTTTACCGCGATATCTTCCGGTAGATTCTCTTCTTCGACGTTCTCACTCGATTCCTTTTTCTGTAAAAAAATATCGTTCATGTCGCGCGGTAAAATACGGAATCCTGTTTTTGTCTGACTGACAATGCCCTGTACGGTAATGGTTTCACCTTTTTCTACGGTGAGATGAGGTATCTGTGTTGTCCGTGCAATATAGGCCCTCACCTGGGACTGTTCATCGCCGATATAGATGTTCGGCCATTGCACTTTCCGTACTTCTCCGGTGACACGAACGAGCCATCCTTCATTTTGCTCCCCGATATCACGCGGTGCAACATCATGCGGCGCGGGATCGCCGCCCGAGCCATTGACACGAATGGCGGCCGCGTCGGCGATGCGAATGGCGCGATCCTCACCATTCTTCTTGAGCGTTCCCGCAATCGTTATGGCATCTCCGCGATGAAGCGCGGGAAACGCCTTGCCTGCATTCCATATTTGAATACCCGATCCGGCAATATAAAAATATGACTCGCTCAGAATGCCCGGCTCGACGGAAACAACACCGCTCACTCTCACGCGGGAACCGTTGGGAAGCGCCCGAATGTCTGTGAGCGCCCCGCCTGCATCGGACGCTGACACGGTATCACCGCTCGACCGACGCGCTCTTTTTTCTTTCACGCCCCTTACCGCCCTTATCGGAATCACCTGCTGCAGTACCGCTTCCTTTATATATGCTTTTGCGCGTGATACTGGCAAGGATATGCGCTGCGCATCCGTATCGGATGCAATCGTGATGTTTTTTGTCAACGCCGTCCGCTTCTTCCCGTCGCCGACCGAAAGAAGAAGGGTGTATGTTCCCGGCGCGTCATAAGTGTGATTGATGATTGCCCCGACCCCCGTCGCGCCATCACCAAAACTCCAGGCAAAATCGAGCGGATCGTTATCGGGATCATCTGAATCAGATGCGTCAAATGTCATAAACTCTCCGACTCTGCCGACATACTCGCCGTCAAACGCAATATGCGGTTCCTGATTTTCGTTCGTAATGCTATTCTCTTTCCCGGGGGTCGGCGTTCGTGTCCACTCATACTGATTCACGGTCTTCATTGCATAGCTCATGCCAAGCGGGGCGCTGTCCTGATATGCAAGTGAGTGGGTCGGCGCATCATGATCGGGCGGATAGAGCCGAATACGATCCCCGCCCTTGTTTCGTAAAACCAAATACGTCATTGACCGTGGAGCGAAAAAATATGCCTTCGGCGCGAGAGTCAGCGATGATGCCTCCTTGGCATGAAAGACGAACGCTCTCTCGTCGAACGTTCGAAGCGTCCACCCTTCAAGGTTTACCGGCTCGCTTCCCTTGTTGTATAGTTCAATGAACTCATCACGGGGATCCTGCGATGTAGGGTTTGGCAAAATTTCCGAAATAATCACGGCTGCATTTTTCCCGCCATCGAACACTTCGCCGCTCTTTGTAATCCGATTTGAACTGCCCTTTGTCGGAGTTGTCGTGCTCTGAAAATCACTTTTGTTGTGAAACGTATTCGCCCCGTCTCCGGCGCGCGCAAGCGAGAGGGGATCTTGAGTCCTGGAAGCATTGTTGAGAAGATCGCCGTCATCCCAATCGCCGTACGTCACAGTATCAATAAGAAATTTGCGAGAGTCGCGCAGCTCAACACTGTCCCCACTGTTTCTCAAAAATCCCGCCGTCACATCAAAAACGGCAAACCGTTTCAAATCCTGCGTACCAAGCATGCCGGAAAGCATGACAGAGGTGCGCGAGCCATTCTCAAGCGTCCAGCCGGAAATCTCAATATCGTGCCGCGTTGGATTATACAGCTCAATCCACTCGCGCTCTCCCTCCTCGGGGTCTGAAAGGAGTTCGTTAATAAGTACGTCGCCTCTTCCCGGAACCCACACCGGCTCCGGCGGTGCTTGAATCGGAGACAACGACGGCGAATCCGACTGCTGTTGATTTTGTGGCGGATCCGACAGGCCGCTTATGCTGTTTTTTGCGCCGATTGTATTCTTTTTTTCATACTCCTTCCAATTTGACGACGTATAGTCGGCTGCGCCCGCATCCTTTCGCTCAAGCGAACCGATTGTGGTGGAAAGATAGGTAAATTGTTCAATCGTTGCGCTTTGTGCGTTTTTGAGTCCGATCTCTTCGCCTTTTTCACTCAGCGAAGACCACGAACTGTCGAAAATCGTTCCGGTATATGTAGGATATTTTGCCGCAACCTTTGCCGCATCGTTGGCAATGACGGCATATTCTCCTGAGTCAAGAATAAAATCTCCGCGGAACACCGTGAGCTTATGATTTGTTCCCCCTTCAAAAAATTTCCATCCCGTGATATCTGCTTTGCTTGCTCCTTTGTTAAAAATTTCAATCCACTCGTAATCGCTCGACTCGTACGCCGCGATTTCGTTTATAATAATGTCCTGTTCACCCGCACATACTTGAACGGGGAACACATAAACAAAAAACAAAAAAAATAAAAAACAATAGCGCATAGGTACCGCTTGAGAAAAATAAAGTGATTCTGGTGAATTTTATTCACCAGAATCATCCCGCACATGGTTGCGGGATCCAGAAGCGTTATCTGCAAGCACTTCATTGTAATAGCAACACTCAATAGGTCGGTAAAAAACGTTTTTCACCACTCTCAAAGTATACCATGACGTATTCATTCTACCCAGTGAATGAATCCGAGAATCATCCCTTAGGGATTGAAAACGATTGGTACTCTTGACGTTTTTTTTTTGCGCGCTATCATTATTTTTGTCATTCAAGAAAGGAGGGCGAATGCGACGGCATAGCTTGACCTAACGGCCACAGCTAGAGGCCGGCGGGACACACACGTTCCATCGGCCTCTTCTTTTTGGACACTTTGTCATATCATGATATGCTATGAAGACAGATTCCCTTGAATGCGATATATTTCTATGAATACAATCGGTTTTTACGGCGGCGCCGGCGGCGTGACAGGCGCAAACTATGTCTTTGAATGGAACGGCCTTCGCGTCATGATTGACTGCGGACTGTTTCAGGGCGGACGATTTGCGGAACAAGAAAACCACAAGCCCTTTGCCTATGATCCCCGCTCCATCGATGCGATATGCATCACTCATGCGCACGCCGACCACATCGGACGCCTGCCAAAACTGATAAAGGATGGCTATGCTGGCCCGATATATTCAACAGAGCCGACAGCGGCACTCGCGCGCGTGATGCTCAAGGACGCGTTTACCATCATGAGTCATGAATGCGAATATCATAAAGACGAACCGCTCTATACGGAAAACGATATGCGTGCGGTATTCGATCGCTTTGCACCGCTTCCCTACAACACGGAAAAAAAACTGAACGATTCGGTATCGTTTTTCCTCCGTGATTCTGCACATATCTTGGGATCAGCCATGATTGAATTTCACGCTGACGATCGTATTCTTGTCTTCACGGGCGACATTGGCAATATGCCGTCCCCGCTTTTGAAGGCGCCGTATCGGATTGATTTCTGCGACTACCTGCTTATGGAATCCGTCTATGGCGACAGGTCTCATGAGTCGACCGGTGAACGAAAGCTCAAGCTCGAACGAATCATTGAAGATACAGCGACCCGCCGCGGCACACTGATTATTCCCGTATTTGCTCTTGAACGCACACAAGAACTTCTCGCGGAACTTAACGAACTCGTCGAGCACAATCGTATCCCCCGCATCCCCGTCTACTTGGATAGTCCGCTTGCGATTCACGCAACAGAGGTCTATAAACAGTTCGAGTCGTATTTCAATGACGAAGCGCAGAAAGAGCTTAGGCACGAATCCGATCTCTTCCATTTCCCCGGCCTTATTCAAACACTGACGCGAGATGAGTCGCAAACAATCAATGCTGTGCCATCCCCAAAAATAATTATGGCGGGTAATCCTCATGGATATGGATCGCGCATCGCGCATCATTTTATTCGCGCGCTTCCCGACCCCAATAACACCGTGCTCTTTGTCGGCTACGCGCGCGTATCAAGCTTGGGGCGCCGACTGGTTGACGGCGCGCGCGAGGTGAAGATATTCGACAAAACAATTCCTGTTCGCGCGCAGATTGCGCATATCTCCGGCTATTCGTCCCATGCCGACCAGACGCAGCTAAAAAATTTCGTCGCGGGCATCCAAAAGCCGATTAAAAATGTTTTCGTGACGATGGGCGAGCGATCTTCGTCCGAAACGCTTGCCGGCGTTATCCAGGACGAAATCGGCATCCATGCATCTGTGCCAAAAATGGGAGATGTGATAGAATTAGAGTAAAATCAAAAGGTCAAAGCTCAAATGTCAAATCAAATCCAAAACCACAATGTCAAAAAATCGAACATACGGTTTGGATTTTAGTCATTTATTTGACATTAGAATTTCTCATTTTATTTATGCCTCCATCAATAAAACCATCTGAACGCAGCCAGCCGCTCGAACAGACCTACCTGAAATATAAAATCTGTGTTTCCGGATCAGCGGACACCATATCGTGCGGCCAGGGAACGCTGGAAAAAGCAAAGGAGCTCGGAAGGCAAATCGTGCTCCATAACGGCGTGCTCGTCACCGGCGCGACCACCGGCATACCGTATTGGGCGGCAATCGGCGCAAAAGAAGCGGGCGGCATCAGTATCGGCATTTCACCGGCCGCATCGGAACTTGAGCATGTCAAAAAATATCGGCTTCCGGTCGACTATTTCGATCTCATCATGTATACGGGTTTTGAATACTCGGGACGAAACCTTCTGCTTGTACGCACAACCGATGGCATCATCGAGGTGTGCGGACGCATTGGGACGCTGAACGAGTTCACCATTGCGTTTGAAGATAAAAAGCCAACGGGCATCCTTGAAGGGACGGGCGGCACGACCGGTTTGATCCGTGAAATTATTGAGACCGCGCATCGCGGCGAGGGGAAGACCGCCTATGACACGGACCCAAAAACCCTTGTTGAAAAAGTGATCGCGCTGATAGACAAAGAAAAGGTTATAGCCATTCCAAAATATGACTATGCGAAAGGAAGGCCTGCGAGCCGCCGTCGCGGTTAAATCTTACATAGCATATGATTTACATTGCGGCGGATCATGGCGGATTCGAACTCAAAGAACAGATTAAAAAATTTCTTGCGCGAACGGGACACAAAGCCATCGATCTTGGCGCGCACGAATATACTGCCACCGACGACTATCCTGACTTTTCATTTTCACTGGCAGAGAAGGTTGCAAAAAATAAAAACGCCAAGGGGATTCTCTTGTGTCGAAGCGGGCAGGGAGCGTGCATTGCGGCAAATAAAGTGCCGGGCATCCGTGCATCGCAAGGATGGAATGTGGCTTCTGCTTGCCGTTCGCGCGCCGATGACAACGGCAATGTGCTCTGTCTTGGCGCGGACTTCCTTTCGCAAAAAGAAACACTGTCCATCGTTACGGCATGGCTCAAAACTCCGTTTTCAAAACTTGCGCGCCATAAGCGCCGCATCAAAAAAATCAGCCAATACGAAAAACACACGCGCTAGCCGCGAGTGTTTTTCCTGCAACCTGATCACTGCAACCTGAAACCTTTTATAACTCTTCTTCTTCATCTAGCTTCCTATACTCCTCATCGTTCCTGCTCATGCCGTGCCGATCATCGGTGCAGCTACACACCGTGAGCTGCTGTCCGTAGTTGGGACACTCTCTGTTCTGGCAAAGGCCCGGCTCAGAGGATACGGCACCGCATGTGCCGGTGCAAATATAGTGATCCATAAAAATTAACAATCATTTCGAATATACTATGGAATCCCGATACTGTTTCAGGCCATCTTCCCTTGCTTCGTTTTCTCAATGAATAAAAAGGGTGTGGGTCGGTCGCAGCGGCATCACCCATGCACCGCGACCGACCCCAACGCCAACATCTACTTTTTCTTATCATTCTTAACTTCCTTCACATCTGTATCAAGATCAATACGCCAAATCTTAACACGAACGGGCTGCGACTTTTTCACCTTTCGCAACTCTAAGTAGATGTGAAGAAGGCCGACGATCAGTACCGCGTTTTCGACTGCAAAAAGCAGCCATTCATGCGGTTGCATCGTACTACCCTCCTTCCATACTATAGTATACCATACCCGAAAAAATGAAAAAATACCCCTGTCAAGAGCCCCTTGGCTCTGCTATACTACCCCCTAGCGCCTCATGCCTAGCGCCCGTCCCATGATCCCCCAAACCCTCAAAAAATACTTTTCCCCCGCACTCCTCGTGTATTCAAAAAAAGAAGCCGAGACGAAGATGGCGTTTGTAAACGAACATTTTGCAAAAAGTCATCTTCACGTCGATGTGGCTGATGGAAAATTTGTTCCGTCTTCATGTTGGTGTACTCCTGCGGACTTCAAGAATCTTCACATCAAGCAATCGTTCGAGACGCATCTTATGACTCTGAATCCCGAACGACGCGTGTCTGCATGGAAGCGCGCCGGCGCCTCGCGTATCGTCTTCCACTACGAGGCAACACACAACCCACTGCACGTTATTGATACAATTAAAAAAAATAATCTTGAGGCGGGAATTGCGCTCAATCTGGAAACCTCGACTAAACACATTGAATTGCTTCTTGACCGTCTTGATGCTATACTATTCATGGCAATTGTTCCTGGATTTACCGGTCAAAAATACCATCCTGAAATAGTAAAAAAAATTGCCGCATTTCATAAAAAACATTCGGAAAAATTAATCATTGTCGATGGTGGCGTCAGTGTCAAAAACGCATCGGCACTGTTGGGTGCCGGCGCACGACAACTCGTATCGACATCTGCCGTGTATGGCTCAAGAAACTATGCCCGAAAATAAAAAAACAAACGCCGTCCAATGGATGAATAACGTATCTGATTATCTGAATAAACCGATCCCGCTCCCTCCTATTTTGGATTTGGAAAAACTCATTTCAGACCTCCGGTATAAAAAAATTGAGGGTCCGCTCACCCCTCTCGTTCATACAAAAAAAATTTCCGTCATTATCCCTGCATGGAACGAAGAACAATACATCGGAATAGCGCTGGATGCGCTTCATCAGCAAAGTTTTCCCCGAGATGATTTTGAAATAGTTGTTATCGACAACGTCAGTACCGACCGGACATCGGCGATCGCGCGGGAAAGGGGCGCCGATAAAGTCGTTTTTGAACCGTGCAAAGGAACGAACTCTGCTCGCCAGCGAGGAATTCATGAAGCGCAAGGTGAAATCGTTGCCTTTCTTGATGCCGACTGTGTACCGCCTGCCGACTGGCTCGAAAAAATTTATATAACACTCCACAAGAGACGGAGCAAATGCGCGGCAATCGCCGGATCCTACGTCTTTCATGTCGAGCCGATTGATCATATATTTTTCGCGCAAGAAGCGTACCGTTGGATTGTCATGCCGGCAATGGCATCCATTTTCGGACGAGTATTACAGCGAGGCGGCGTGCTTATCGGCGGAAACTTCGCCTCGTTCCGAGAAAACTTTCAGCGCATCAATGGCATTGATACGTCCTATACGTTTTTTGGAGATGACGCGAGCATCGCAAAAAAGTTCGGTGAGATCGGCTATGTTGAGTTTGACCCAACACTCTTTGTCTATACGTCGGATCGTCGCTTCATCCGCGAAGGACTTATAAAAACAAATTGGGAGTATACAAAAAATTATTTTAAAGTCATGCTCAAATAAACTACGAATACGAATCTCTACGAATATACGAATTCTCGCGAAAAGTGTTCTGAAATAGGAATTCGTAATTAGTGGTAAAATATATGCTCGTGCACGACCGTAAAATCAAACGACTAGAGAAGATTGCAAACACCATTCGCCAAGACATTATCAAAATGCTGGTCAAGGCGGGGTCAGGACATTCTGCCGGCCCGCTTGATATGGCAGATGTTTTTACGGCGCTGTATTTTCATGTTCTCCACCATCGTCCAAAACAGCCCACATGGCCCGAGCGCGATCGGCTTATCCTTTCTTGCGGACATATTTGTCCCGTGCGCTATGCGGCAATGTGCCGTGCCGGATATTTTCCACTCAAAACACTCTCAACGCTTCGCCAACTTGGCTCCCCCCTGCAAGGACATCCCGAACTCACAAAACTCCCTGGCATAGAAAACACAAGCGGCCCCCTTGCCCAAGGCGCATCGGTCTCTGTCGGCATTGCCTTGGCAGGAAAAATGGATAACGCACCATGGCGCGTCTACGGTGTGCTTTCCGATGGCGAACACGACGAAGGACAAGTATGGGAGGCGGCCATGTTCGCAGCAAAAAATAAGCTCAACAATCTAACATGGGTTGTTGACCGCAATAACATTCAGATCGATGGATTCACCGAAGACGTCATGCCGCTTGATGCGCTCGAAGATAAATATAGGGCATTTGGTTGGCACGTTATCGAGATCGACGGACACAACATTCGAGAGATTATCGATGCCTGCGAACAGACAAAGCGCATTTATGAAAAACCAACGGTGATTATTGCCCACACCATTCCCGGACGCGGGGTTGATTTTATGGAAAAAAAATACGAATGGCATGGCATCCCGCCAAATGCCGAGCAGGCGCATGAGGCGTTGTGTGAGCTGCGTACATTACGCGGAAAAATAATCAGCGAATGAGAATGAACCGAAAATATGAAAGCGAATAAAAAAACTGTCTGCTCTATCGGCGTTAAAAAAGAAAAGGCCCCCGATACAGGCGTGCCTGCATAAGGGTCCTTTTCGTAGTGAATAATATTAGCATAACAGCCCAAAAAAAATGTCAAGAATCAAAAAGCGATATAAAAAAATATCTCAAAATGGCGCGGAGCTTCTTGTTCGGTGCCTGAAGGCGCAAGGGGTAAAATATATTTTTGGCATCCCCGGCGCTGCTGTGATGCCTATTATGGAAGCACTGCGCGTGCATGAAAAAAGCGGGGGGCCAACATTTATCGCCACTCGGCACGAACAAAATGCTGCATTTATGGCTGGCGCATGGGGCAGTATTACCGAAACACTGGGCGTATGTCTTGCAACGGCCGGCCCGGGCGCAACCAATCTTGTTACTGGCGTTGCAACCGCAACGGCCGATCGCGATCCGATTGTAGCAATCACGGGAAAAACACCGCGCGCAGAACATTTCAAAAAAACTCATCAAACGATCCGCACCGCGACACTCTTCCGTCCGAAAGAATTGATGGCATTTGTCTAGAAAATAACTACGAAATCAACTTTAGCTTCTTTGGTGGAGCAAAACCATATCTCTTCTTGTACGCTCCAAAATCAACACTGCTCGCATGACTCAATCCTGATTCATCAATTTCATCAAGCGGCACCCATTTTATCTCATCAAGTTTCCCCGGTTCCATAATTCGTGTGTTTCCCGAAATGTATTTTGCTATATACGAAGGCGAGACCCAGTGCTGATGTTCATCGGGCAAGATATCGTCGACCAAACAAAGAAAATTCCACGATTTCGATCTCAATGTCAAATTCCTCTTTTGCTTCTCTTTTTACCGTATCCTCACAGCGCTCGCTAAATTCTACTGCCCCGCCAGGAAATTCCCATTTACCACTTTCATTCTTTGCCAGCGCCCCCCGTTTTGCAATAAGAACTTTGCCTCCATTATTGAAAACCATTACTCCTGCGGCAACACCAATGTAATCGATACCTTTTTTCATATATTTCTAAAATTAGTGTCCCACATTGAACCATAGCTGTCAATCATGCTATGATGGGGGAAGATTAAACAATCACTACACATTCTTTTCTATGAAAAAAAATTCTCCTTTTCTCAATCCAGAGCTACTGTCCAAAGATGTTGAGCAGATCCCGACGCGCAATGGCTATGGCGATGGGTTGCTGATGCTGGGCGAATCACAACCGAATGTTGTCGTGTTGACTGGCGACTTGGCCGAATCAACGCGCGTGTTAGCGTTTGCAAAAAAATATCCCGAGCGGTTTGTGGAGTGCGGTGTTGCCGAACAAAATATGGCGGGCATTGCCGCGGGACTGGCACTTACGGGAAAAATTCCGTTTATCTCATCCTACGCCGTATTTTCACCCGGAAGAAATTGGGATCAAATTCGTGTCAGCGCCTGCCTGAACAACGCGAATATAAAAATCGTCGGTGCGCATGCGGGCATTTCCGTCGGTCCCGATGGAGCAACCCACCAAGCGCTTGAAGATATTGCCATCATGCGTGTGCTCCCTCGCATGGTCGTTGTCGTACCCTGTGATTATCAAGAAACAATGAAAGCAACGTTTGCGGCGGTGTCATGGATTGGACCTTTTTATTTCCGATTTGCTCGTGAGAAAACGCCGTGTATCACAACATTAAAAACACCGTTCAAAGTAGGTCGTGCAGAAATTTTTCGCAAAGGAAAAGATGTCAGCATCATCGCCTGCGGTCCACTTGTATATCAATCTCTTGTCGCGGCAGAAGAACTACGCAAGCAAGGTATTGACTGTGAGGTCATTAACAACCACACAATCAAGCCACTTGATGAAAAAACGCTGCTCGCGTCAGTGCGTAAAACAAAAGCTGTCGTCACCGTTGAAGAGCATCAAATCATGGCTGGTGCGGGAAGCGCGGTGTGTGAGCTTCTTTGTAAAAAATATCCTGTGCCCGTTGAAATGATCGGCATGCCCGACTCCTATGGCGAATCGGGCAAGCCCTCCGAACTTCTTCAAAAAAACGGCATGTCCGTCAAGGCGATAAGGGCTGCCGTGAAAAAGGTACTGAAGCGAAAATAATTGTTCACTTGACGATCCTGCCAAAAAGTATATACTTATGTATATACTTTTAATAG
>JACQWH010000022.1 GCA_016209345.1 Candidatus Uhrbacteria bacterium | reverse complement strand
GTGGTGGGGAGGGTGGCGGTGGGCGCGGTGGTGGGGAGGGTGGCGGTCGGCGCGGTGGTGCCGCTGCCGAGCAGGCGCACGGGCACCTGCTGGCAGCCGGCCATGGTGAGGGCGGTGGCAAAAAAAACCCGGCTGATCTTGCGAGCGTTCACTTTTTTGCTCCTTTCAAGAGCTTTTCCGCGCAAGACCGCGCGGGGTTGGTGTCGTACACGCACACACTTTTCAGTAGCGTCATTTTTTGATGTAGACAATAATATCCCTATCCTTGTCATTCCCGCGTAGGCGGGAATCCAGAAAGGCGAACGACTATCGTTCTATTATTCTGGATCCCCGAACAAGTCGGGGATGACAACGATATTGAAATATGGCGCACACCATCATATGGCGCTACTGAAAAAGACAAATAAACAACCTAAAATATGTAAAAGAACACAAAAAGGGCCTCCATACCCTTGCTCCTTGCCTTTTAAATAAAACAAAAAGCGCTCCAACAGTGTAGTATGAGCGCTTTTGCCGAAAATGTAAATGGGCTCGTGGATAATGCAAAAATGGCTCCTGAGCCCATTAATACATTAATACCATTAATGCACACCTACACCAACCCTGAAAGAAAGACATCCGCACTCATCACATGAATGTCGTCTTGAAGATAGTGGACATCCCTATTCCGCACTATCTGATACGCAAATGGAATGCAAAGCGTGTCCTTAAAATATCTCATGTGGCGAGAAAGCGTACGGCTTGAATGTTTTGTCTCCACCATAAACCATGGTTTCCGATTCACGGCGACAAGAAAGTCGACCTCATGTCCGTCGGTATCCCGCAAGAAAAAAAGTTCGGCGCGGTGGCCTGTCGTGTCCCACATATAGTGGACAAACTTTAAGAGGTGTGACGCTATCATATTTTCAAAACGCGCGCCATCATCTGATACCGTCGACCAATCCCAAAGGTAGAGCTTTGGTTGTTTTTTCAATGACCGCATTACTTTTCCGGTAAAGGGCGGGATGCGGAAGTGGTAGTAAAAACGTTCAAAAATATCAACCCACAGCGCCACGGCCTTATGAGTAACTTGCAAATCTTCCCGCAACGCATTGAGCGAAAATAATCCACCGACTTTTTCGGGAAGAATATGGCTGAGCGTTTGCATGCTCGAAATATCACGAACAAGCTCAATGTCGCGAATGTCCTCACGAATCATGCGATCCATTCGTTCGTTCTGCCAGCGACGAAGGGTGTTCATATCTTGAGCAAACAATGGCTCTGGAAAACCACCAAATTGCGCCAACAGCTCAAACCACTGGCGAGCACCGGAAGCGCGTTCCAGTGGTACAAGCTCAGTGAATGGTTCAATCGATGGCATTGCGCCGAGAAGCTCCCCAAGTGAAAATGGGTGGAGGCGATAGTAATGATAACGCCCCTGCAATGAGTCGCCGCCCCTCCGATAGAAATCGAGACGAGCACTACCCGTTATCAAAATATTCACTGCCTTTTTTCTGACGTCATACAGCCCTTTAATATAATTTCTCCATGGCCGATATTTATGGAGTTCATCAAATATCAAAAGCGTGTCTGAGGGATTAAATTGTCTTTTGATAATTATTTTTTGATGATCTGGATAATCCCAGTTCAGATACATCGTCTTGCCAGAATATGCGCTGTGCCCAATACTTTGGGCAAGGGTTGTTTTCCCCACTTGCCGTGGCCCACCGATAAAAATCATTTTCTTCTTGAGATCATCCTGAATATGTTTTGTGATATATCGTGTTTTTTCCATAGAATAGGTGTATTATTCGCAAGTAAAACATATTCTACCAAAGGGGAATAAATTGTCAATCTTTTTTCCATTTGTGGAAATTTGAGAAACAGTGGCTGTCCCCATTTCTTCCCAATTTCTTCCCCCTGAATCCTGACCCCATTACCCTTACTTTTTAAGAGGTGAGGCCGTTATGCAATTTTTTGGTTTGCGAGATATGCTTTGACCGCGGAAATAAATTGGGCATACCGGGGTGGTGCCGTGCGAAGGAACGTCTCAATGCGTTCCCAACGAAGATCGAGATACTCATGCGCGAGAATATTTCTGAAAGACGCGTATTCGGAAAAAGGAACCGCGAATTCCTCAGACACAAAAAGCATACCAAACTCATATAACATATCCTTATAGGTCTGCGGCACATCTCGTTTTTCCGATGCAAGAATAATTTTTGTTATGTCCAGGGCGCCCATCACGCAGTTTTCTATCCATCGTTCTGTGTTGCGCCGCATGTCTCTGTCTTCCAGATACTCCTTTCGGGTCACAACAGAAAACTTTTCTGCGTCAGCGAGCTCATTTTCAAGAAATGTCAGATGCTCCAACAGCAACGCGCGCGCCTCCGGCGTCAATGACGTTGCGCGCTCGTAGAGCGTTCGGTATTCCCGAACAAAATTCCAATAGTCAACGGCGTCGTAATGAGTGCGGGACAGGAGGGTAAAATACAAGCGCATATCCTTCAACGCAAGAGGAACGCCCGTATTCAATACCGAAAACACCAGTGAAGGACGCGCGCGGTTCAAAATCACCAGATCAACATCCGCTGACAGCATGCGTTCCATGTCCGCGCGAATCTCCGATTCCCCCGCGTATTCACCGCTGGTCTCAAGTTCGCCCCATTGTCGTGGCGCACAATATATCGCGATATCCCAATCCGACGATGGCCGCGTTAATCCCGTGCCGCGAGAACCAAAAAGAAACGCCATCACTACGTCATTTCGGCTTGCGAAGTATTCTTTTAGTTCTTCGGTTATATTTTTGCTCATATCGTGATGCCTCCCGGATGGGAGTATGACGCATGGAGTCAAAAAAGTAAATGCGCCGGATCCCGGCGCGGGTCGGGATGAGTGACATCGGATGTCACTCATTTCAAAGTGGTTGCGACGGGATGTATTGGCAGAATGGGGACTAACCCCATTATTCCTTTTTAATACGGCTGTCCACAAAAGGCCGTCTTCCAACTAGAGGCGGGGATACTGGCAGTATAACCCGAGGATTGGGCAATAGTTCCGCAGGTACGCGTACACGCATCCCAGTTATCGGTCACTTCTACGCAAATAGTTTCATTGTTCAGCGGTGCCGAGGCCGCGCCCGATCTTCCATAGGTATAGTATACGGGGCCAATCGGTTTGCCCAGCGACCCTCCGGCTGTTGCCGGCGGTTCTTTTTCCTTCAAACCAACTCCATCGGTCCCCGCCCCCACACCCGCGCCATCGCCAAGAACCTCAGCCGGTCCTCCATTGATTAATTTATAGATCCTCCATCTCTTCATGGGCAATTGAGCATTTTTTATATCAACAAAAAATGAAATGAGCGCGCCGTTAGTACCTGACGGAGCGAAGATAAATCGATTGGGCTCTGTCCTATCCGCCCCATAAATTCTTGGCGGGTTGATACCTCCCGTACCCGTTGTATTACTGGCGCTATCCCATTTTCCATTCGATATATTCCAAAATGGCAGTAGGGCTGATCCTATTGGTAAAGTTAGGTCTTGTTTGTCATATCCCACAACATCCCCATTGGCTTCTATTATATTCCACAAATGATAGGCCTTCGCAAACGGACGGGTTGTGGTGAGAAGGTCGGTGACAGAGCCAAGGATTCTATAGGCAAACGTTGATGGCGTTGGATTAAAGCCGCTCGGCTTCGTCGCACATGTTGCTGTTGTTACATTTAAGTTGCTCTTCAACGCATCAATATGTTGAGTATCGGCATTACTGCATGGCGTCCACCCGCTCGGCACTTGTTGCAATACGGCGGGTTTGCCGGGAGCGGTGGGGTCGCTCAGGGCATAGCTAAATCCGCGCTCCTCATTACTGGCACCGAACGCGCCATCTGTAAGGGGAACAAAATCGCTTGTTAAAAAATTAAAATTGCCAATGGCCTTGTCCATATCGGGCACGACATTTTTATTTTCAACCGCGGATACGTATTTGCTGCAATAAACATCACTATACTGGTATTTCATTGTCCTTGTTTCGGGCGTGATTTTCGGCCCGAAATGAAATTTTACCGACATATAAAATGCGCGAATATGAAATACTGTATCAGTAGTACTTGCGGTTGGGTATGATCCACATATACGATAACTCCATCCCATGAAAGCAGGGTCGGGATCTGTGTTAAATCTAGGCCACAGCGCAAGAATATATTCCGAGTCCTGATCGGCAAACACCGGGCAGGGGGTATTGGGATCTGTTGGATCAAACGCATCGACATCAACAGCAGTCGAAGAAAAGACATTCGCTTCTTTATATACAAGATTTTCGGATATGTCTGCGCCCGTGCTCGGATCACCGCTTGGATAAACGACCTTGCGACGATCACCGCGCGGATAAGGACTTATATTATGGCTATAGACCCCATCATTAGCATTGTCGACATTAATTTTCCAATCACTATCACAATCTCCCCCATAACAAGTTTGTATTTCACCCTCCATCAAATATTCAATTGATGTTATATACGGTTTTTTTATGTTAAGGTCTATTTCCGCTTGATTTGCAGGCAGTTCTCTAATGCGGTTATAGTTATTCATAGTGTTCTGCCTTTTCCAGAAATATCCACTTGAATTCAAAATAAGATCCCGATAAGCCAAGGGGGTAGGAGGATTGCCAATCCCGGGATTATATTTGTTGACACTCTCGTCACATCCACTCTTTTCATGAGGTTGGGCGCCCGGAGGACTATATAATCGAACTTCGATCGTATCTCCGAGCCCGCAATCATATAATTCAGCCAGCTCCGTATTGCGCGTATTGAGTGTAGCAGCGCCTTGACCGGGGAGGGGGGTGGTATTATGGTCGGGCGATGGCGTTGAAACCTCGTACTCATATGGAAATGAGTCGCTATCTCGGGTTCGGGTGACAGAGGTGGCTTGCATGCAGTAATAGACGTTTGCCTGACCGCGATATACGTCCAAGTTTTCCGCGGCACCGGCTATGTAGCTTCTGTTAATTGCGGGACCTATCGGCAGCCAGTTGAGGCAATAATTTTCATAATATCGGTATACCTGATAGCCTTGCGCACCGGAGCACGTAGCATGCGGCTCGTCATAATCATTCAGGCACGTTTGATTTTTTGGCGATGACATGGCGTATTCATCGCTGAATTTCGGATATGGCTCAAGACAGTACCCTTCGATGCCGTTCGAGCCGCCCTGCGCCTGGCATGCGTTGATTATGCTATCGCCTGACCGTGGAGAATTCTGCTGCGGATAGAGCCGGCATGACGCGAGATAGCCGGGCCCGCACACGCCTTCGCCCGCCGAACAATCTATGTCATCATTGCATGCCTTTGACGTGGCTATGGTGCAAAAATTAGTATATGGCGCATTGGTAATCTGCGTGGTCTTGACAACCCCCAAAGCGGCGCGATCAAACGGAATAATTTTTTCAAACGCAAGGCCTGCGGCAGGCGTCAATCCCTGGGTGCCCCACCGATTAAGGAACAAGTCATGTCCGCCGCTTGTTTGTTTGCCGTCAAGGAATCGATAGTCGGGACGAGCATAGCCGGACAACGTCAAAAGATCTTTTCGCGGAGCTTTTCTTGCCTTATCGTCACCTGTCGTATTATCTTTCAGGAGGTTGCCAAGATACTGTGTCCCCAAATCCGTTGCCCCCAATGGTTTAGCGCACGTAATGCCGTCCGCGTTTGTCTCCTTGCAGGGTACACGCGACACGCAAATCGGCTCGCCTCGTTCATAGCGATAAGAATCGCAAGAAAGCCAGGTCTTGCAGGAGCGGTCTGGCTTTACCTTGATGAGCGTGTTCGCGTCGGCTTTGGTTGGATCAACGGCGCACCCTGTCGATCCTGTCGTTGAGGCGACGGTAAGATCTGTCGTGCCGTCGCCACCGGCGTTTGCGCACGCGTACAGCGATTTTGAATCATAAAGCTTATCGGCACGCACGCGTTTGTATTCCCTCAGAAGCGGGCTTGCGTTGGAGACATCCTGAATATATCGGTTGTAGCAAAAGTCAGGGGCGAGCTGAGTGGTGTCATGGGGAGTCGCGCAGTCATCCACCCGCTGAGCGCTCACGTCGCACGCGCAATACGTCGGGGGCTTTGCGGAAAAAGCGCCGTCGGTTTGCGACACTACCAATGGCACGTTCTGGCATGTAACGCTCGTACCCGAACAATCACTGTCGACAAGGCACCCTCCGCGCCCATCGACGCCTCCTGTCAAAATAAGGGCTGTTGATGATGTTCCGCACCTGTTCAGCATTTTATACTCATACCGCGCCTGACTTTCATCGCTGAACAAAAGACAACCGGCATTGACGTTTATCCCGCCCGATTTCTCACACTCATCGGCGCGCGCGCGGAGATTGTCGGTAAAATAGTACTCGCGCTTGCATGAAATACCGGAATCGGGTGCCGCACCAGGAACGCGGCCATAGTCGGTTCGCAGTTTTCCGTCCTCGGTGCACTCCGGATCAATGATTTTCTTGCATCCGGCAGAGTTGACCGGACACTTTTGGACAAACTGCGGCGTGCTTGAAAGCGTCAGGGGCAATGCGGAACACTTCGTGTCGTCATATTTCGGCTCTTGAGTATTGCACTTTCCTTGCGCGTCATTCTTCACCGGACAATCGTCATCCTTGCCGCACACCACGCTGTCATCGTTTGCGCAGACATAGTAGTATCCTTTCTTCTCGCCTTCTTTCGGCGGCTGGCACACCTTGGTTCCCGGATCGCGGAAATAGACCTTTTCCCCGCCGCCTCCGGCCAGATATTCGCGGCAGCCCAGGTCTCCCTTGTCTATCGCGGATACCGGAGCGCGGCAGATGCCATCCTCATAGCCGGAAGTATCGCCGTTCCTGAACCTCTCTTGCGCCACTGTCGCTTCTTCCGGCGTCACCTTGTAATACGCGATATTCCAGTCCTGTTTTTCTGTCCATTCATCTTTCGTGCTGTCTTGCGCGAGATTGCGAACTGTTTTTACCGCTTCCGCCATGGTTGTCTTTGTCAGTAATTTCGGCGAACCGTAGGCAGTACACTTGTTGTCCTGCGCGCTGCACTGCTTTGCCGGATCGGGGATAATATATGCTACTCTTTCAACCAACACATTATCCAAATATGCAACAGTATATGCGGGATATGAAGAATCAATAGTAAAGAATATCTGCGCTTTTGTTGAGTCAAAATCCGTATTAATAAAAATGAGTACTTCCTTCCTTTCCCAAACAGTAGGGTTTGCCACGCTAAATGCGGGAGTGAAGAAGTGCGATCCGTTTCCGGAGTTGTCATAAAATCCCGCATTGCCACCAGCCACTCCTTTTATGTCAAAGGAAAGGCGATACCACAGACCCTTTGAAATGGCGGTACTTTTGGTAAAATGCAAAACCGATGAGTTCCCCACACCCTTCAGAGCGCCCGCACCTTGTGCGTTTGCCGGATCCGTGACGCGTACCGCCGTACATCCTGCGCAGTCACCCTTCCATCCCAGCTCGCCTCCCGCTTGCTCGAAATCCCATGGCCCATAGGCGGGGTTTGGCACCTTGACATTCATACACCCCGCCATTTCCAGGGGGCATATTTTCTCAAATTTTTGAATCGCGTGTTGGCCGCCTTGCCTGTCGGTATACAGTTGGCAGCCCAGATATGCCGGCCGGTCAAAATCCGGCTCTTGAGGAGCGGCCTCCTTTGGATAAAAGCAGGTACCGTTCTTTTCCCACGAATCCTTTATGGCATACTCAACGCCGTCTGTTTCTTTCAAAACGATGTCGTCGATAAAAAAGGTGTTGTTATTATCTGTCCCACCGCTATACTGGACGCCGATTGCAAGGTGTGTTGGCTCATCGTTCTCTGCTGTCGTTATTGTGAATTTGTACTGCTTCCATGTTGGAGAAATGGCAACTGTTTGAGGTGTCGATACAATATAATCAGCTCCCTGTTTGAGACCAGCTGTTACAGAACTTTGCGTCTGTCCTTTGAGTGAAAAAGTCAGAATATATGACATTCCACCACGAAGCTGAAGTGGTTTTTCGATCATGAATTGAAGCGCATTGGTGTCTGTCGCTCCTGTCTTGAATACTTTTAAGCTATGATCGCCAAGAATTTCCCCCTCATTGGACGACACGATACTGCGATTACTTGATGTGCTTGTTGCGAGGATCCAGCCCTCAGTCGTTTCATCTTCAAAGTTTGAATAGCTTCCATCAACAACATGAATATTACCGGCGGTTGGGGCGTGGTATTCTCGGCAGTTGACCGCGGCGGCGGAGGTGCATTGCCTGCTTAAACCGAAGCTGTACAGTTGATTCGTGGCGCTGTCGCCATCGAGTGTACGGCGATACGGCGCGCAATCCTCGGTGTAGTAAGTAAGGTTGTCGGTATAGCGGTAAAATGACTTGCCCTGATTGTTGATAAACTCACGACACAGGATAGCGCCGATGCGCGGGTCATACTTCATCTTGTCGGCATCCGGCGCGACGCAGTCGCAGGGCTTTGATGTGTCGGCGCACTTTGGCACCCAGTCGCCATCGGTGTTCCGCTCACCGACAACATAATACTTCACGGGCTGGTCGCCTGCCTGCTCCGACCCGATGAAAGACAAGAAGACCTGGTCGGCAGGGACATCCTCGGGTTTCTTTTGCTGGCATTGTTGGAGATACGTGTAGTACTCCTTTCCCTCTCCGCCCGCGGCGGCAACGTTTACATTTGTAAACTCCTCGCATCCCACGTCGGCAATAGAGCATTTCCGCGCGGTTGCCGCGCTGAAGTTGACCGGGGGAGGGTTTGCCGTATCAAAAAGCGTTTTTTCAACCGTATACTGTTTAATGTCCGCGCACTGGCTGGGACAGCGATACTGGTAAGGATTGATCGGATCAACAGAATCATCCGGAGAAATGCCGGTCAGAGAAAAGGTATCGGTTGCGGGGGTGTATTGTTCACATCCGACGTATTCCTTTTTGCATAAACCGGTAAACTGTTTGCACTCAACGCGCTTGTACCAGGGCACTGTTTTCCCGTAGATATCAACGCCGTCCTTGTCGCACTCATACGACGCGGGGGGAAGGCGGAGGTATTGCATACCGGGGACTCCCGCAACTTCGCGGCATCCTTCGGCTTGGGGTTGGCATTTCTCGGCTTTTGACGAAAGGTATACGCGGTCGTTCCAATCATCCGACCACTCTGCTTGGGTTTTCACTCCGCCGATTGGCTCCACCACTCTCGTCTTTGCTTTTTTATCGGCGGTCAATGCTATCATGCCCGACGAATCCGTTTGGAGTTGCCGGCCGGTGGAAAGCCATCGGCATCCGGCATTATCGGAGGTGCATTTGCCGTTGCGCAAATCAGCAACTTGCTCCAGCGACGATCTCACGTAGGGCGCGCTCTGCTTGGTTTGGGGATCCTGAAACACTTCGCATCCCGCGTAGATTTCCTTGCATTCGGTGCCGGTAAACTGCGCGATGCGCTGCTCCTGCACGCAGTATCCGTATCCTTTTGCCCCGCCGTCTCCGCCATCCTTATTTTCCTTGCAGTGGCCGGTCGCATCCTGCTCAAGACAGGTCTGGTAGTCCACGCATGTTTTTGCTCGGACGATGTCAACGCGTTTTTTTACATTGTTACAGTCACCGCTAGATGTAAGCGGCCCGTCACAAAATGTGGTCTCCACTTCCTGAATCGCCTGGGGTCCATATCCTTCCAGCATGCACTTGGTGGGTGGGACCATAAGCACCCAGTTTGGGTCTATCATCTGGTAAAACCTTTCACCTGGTTTGTTAAACTGATCCATCAACATTCTCAAGGTACAGTTCTTTTTTGGCGAATCTCCGCATGGCAATGGGTTTGCTGGATTTGTTGCGTTAGCTTTGTTCAACTCTTTGATATACAGCGCCGCGAGTTCCCAAGAAACCGGAATGATTCGATATTTTCGAAGTATGACCAATGAGTGATACGGAAAATTGCGCTCAAAGGCCGGCTCTGTTTTTTCATCCGAAGATGAAACAATATCAAAGCCGAAGATGCCATCACCGTTCAAAAATCCCTGGTCAACCGCTTCCTTGACCGTAAGCCCTTTGGACACTGCCTCGTTAAACTTTTCGTCTATGGTGCAGGACTCAATGTCCATCGCTTTTTGCTCAATGCTGCCGGTTGGGTTATAGCACAGCGGGTTGGACCCGACCGCGGTAATCTTGTTCAGTACATCCCAATTCTGGGCGGGCGTAAGTACCAGTTCGTCAAACCGCGCGAGGCGCGCTTCGGCAAACTGGTGCGAACCGGCATTGGGGTCGGCGTCAGGATAGTATAGAGAGCTTTGCGCTTGAAATTGCGACAGCGCGGCAAGGCCTTTGTTTTGCTTCGGCTGGCGTACTATTGCGGTCTTCTTTTTAAGGCCTTCTCGGAAAATATCAAACGCGGTGCCCAAGATGGTGGACCCGGCAGTAATGACAAGGTCGGCCAGAAGGTGGCCGGTCGGCACGAGCCGTGTGTCTTCCTGGACATTGCTCGTGATGGCGTTTTCCGTGACGGTCTTCAGCGCCGTGACAGGCGTAGTTATCTTGCCGTTATACTCCGTCGCCGCTTTCAGGCCGCCTGCCGCGTCAAACCCTCCATAGGTCGTCACGCCGAGCGCCTTGGCAACGTCGGATACGCTATGTCCGGCGATGGACACGCTGTATGACGCGCCCAAATCGCTGGTGTTGGGATCCACCAGCCCCGCGATGGTGCGCCATCCGTTCAGCGATGCTTCGGTCAGGCGCGTACCGGTGTTGTTATAAATTTCAGACCAATTCTCCTTTAGCTTGCTGTACGGGCAAATGGGTGTTCGTTTTTTTTGTTCTATCTTGTCGGCAAGGGGAAGGAAGATGCGCAGCGCGATGTCCGGCGTCGGCTTACAGACAACATCAATAAGCGTCTTGCTCGCCTCTGAAACAGCGCCGGTATTGCCGGCGATGAGAGCGGCATCTTTTACGTTTGCTTCTTTGTCGATTTTTTTCAGTTCATCGGCTGTTGCTTGGTTCGATCGTCTTAGTTCATAGTTGAGGGCATCTTGGTTTTGCTTGAGTTTTTCTTCCTCCGCGTCTAGCGCCACTTTTTCCGTATCGCAAGCACCATCGCCGCTCCTGCATTGGTCATAAGCAGTCCTCGCTTGGTTTGCCACCTTTTCCAGCGACGTGCGCTTTACCAACAGTTCCCTTTTTTTAACGGCAAATGTATTATCGGTATTTTTTTTCAGCTTTTCTTCCTCGACATCTCTTGCGGCTTTTGCGTCTGCACAAGCTGTCGAAGAAGGATTTTGCATGCACTCTACATCCACATCGTCTTGAAGTTTGCTCACCTTCTCAATCTGCGGCTGAAGGGCTGCCGTTTCCTTGTCCTCAAAATTTTTCACTGCCGCGGCTTTTTTGGTCTGCGCCTCGTACTCATTCTGAAACCCCTGGACAAACCCTTCCAGCGCCGCGCCGGACGCCTCATCGCCCGCCTGCTGCCAAAAATCCGTCCATGGCTCTGTTTGGAACGCCTCACTCTTTCCTCTGCCGCCCTCCAGAAGATTGTTCAACGTATCCTTGGTAAGGTTCTTGAGCGCCTGGCGCATTGCCTTGCGCAGTACCGTATACCCCGCCGCCTCTATCGCCTTGATAATGCTGTTGAAAAACACCTGCGGAATACTGACGGTTTCGATGGTTGCCGTCACGTCGCCGATACCAAAAACCGCCTGCGCCGGTTTGGCGCCGGAAAAGACAAGCGTCGTCGCGGTAATCGCGAGGATAAGGAGGGGGATGAGGATGTGGGTGTGGAGGCGATTCATTGTATAAAATTAACCTAATTTCTAATTACTCTAATTGACCTAATCAATAACGAATTCCAAATACCCAATCATTTCACTTTTATATAAATCGTATTGAAAATGAGGTTGAGCTCCTTTGCCTCTCTCCATAATATTGCTGCATCTGCTTTCATATCCGGCACCGCCACAACAATCATACGAATAAAATGTTTTGATTCACGCGACTCTTTCTTACAAATTCCTATTTTATGTCTGAAATCATTCCGGCTTTCTGCATCATCCGCCTCACAATAGTTTGCGCCAACACTTGTTCCCGCCCTCACGAGCTGATTGATAAGTGGGTGTGTGACAATATTCTTTGGAACATTTTTGCAGAATCGAATGATATTCTCCCCGAATTGCGCCGTTCGCTCTTCAAGATTATATTTGGAGCTTTTACCATTGGACATTCTTTAGGTGAATTAGAAATTAGGTGAATTAGAAATTATTTTGTTCAGTATGTTCTCTCCTCAAGATCATAGTTTAGCATAATTCAAAATTTTTTCATTCACTATTGATTCGAAATTCATCATTCGAAATTCAAAATTACCTATTGTTCTTTCGCCGCATCAATGGTGTTCTGCGCGTTTTGCAGGGACTGCATAAAGAGAGACCGCACTGTTTTTTCATCGAGCTTCTCAAGTCCCGCGAGCTGCTCGGTCGTCAGCTCTCCGGTATCTTTGAGTAATGTAATAATTTGTTCCTTTGAAAGGGCGGCGAAATCCTGCGGCGTCACTTGCGGCGCGGCAGGAGTTGCTGCGCCTGGCTGTGTCGGCACCGCCTGCCCGCTTTGCTGTTCGCGCTTTGCCGCTTCCAGCAAACTCTCGCGATACATCGACACGAGCGTTTCATCGTCAATATCTTTCAGCTGTTCTTCCGTAAACCCCTTCTCAAGAAGAAGCGCGCGCACTTGCGGAGGTGTGAGTCGTTGCAGTTTTTCCAAATCGGCCTGAACGGCTGAAGGAAGCGGCGCGCTTACCGAAGAATCCGATGCTTGTTGTTCCTGCCCTTGCGGTACGGTCGATGCCAGAGAATCAAAACACACCTTCCCGGTGGCGCAGTTTGGGTCGTTGCCGCTGTCAAGCTCTGTCTTGTCGTCGTAGCCGTCGCTGTCCGTGTCTTTCAGATACGGACTCGTACGATGGACATAGAGCTCGTCAAAATCCGACAGTTCGTCACCGTCCGTATCGCGCGCCTTTAGCGCGACGGGGTCTTCCTTCGTATCAGAGGCCAGCGGATTTGCATCGGTCGGAGACGCCTTGGATATTTTGAGGGCAAAGGGCTCCGCGATATGAGCGCGAATGCGAATAAACCCGACGGCAACAGTAAGCACGCCGACAAATAACAATATGACCAGCGCTACTCTCTGTCCGGTTTTGTGTTCCATTCTCTTCATATCCTACTCTTTCATTATATATCCGCCGCTTGCATTTGGCAAAGGGGATAACGAAGAGGCGAGCGCGTGCCACTCGTCCAGGGAAAGCTCTTGGGCGCGGGCCGAGGCAGGTATGCGCGCGGCGACAAACGCGTCAAGTATTTTTTCTCTTGGAATTCCCAACCCCTGGGCGAGATTTGACGCTAGGAGTTTTCTTTTTTGCGCAAACCCCGCCGTGACAAGACGGAAAAAGGGGTCTGGCTCAATTTCGCGAAGAGAATTTGTGCCTGACCCCTTTTTCCCATGTAATACAATCTCAATCACGGCGCTGTCGACATTCGGCCTCGGTACAAAGCTGTTGCGCGATACGTCAAAGAGGACTTTTGGGTGCGCGAAATACTGCACCGACAACGCGAGGATGTTCATGTGCGGAGGACGCGCGCAGATGCGCTCTGCCACCTCCTTTTGTATGAGAAGGACCATGCGCGAGGGCTGCGGTCCCTGTTCAAGAAATTTCCTGATGATTATAGAGGTGATGTTGTACGGAATGTTCGCGACAACAAGATAGGTTTCAGGGTGCAGGTTATAGGTTTCAGGGTTGAAGGCGCGGGCGTCATCTTGCAGTATTTCCACCGTTTCGTAAGACGAGCAGCGTTTTGTGAGAATGGGAACGAGGTCCTTGTCGATTTCAATCGCTATCACTCGGCCGGCTTTTCGCGCCAAGTACTCCGTAAGATTTCCGGTGCCCGCACCTATTTCAACGACCGTATCGGTCGGCTTGATGTTCGCGCGTTCCACGATTTTTTTCAGTACATTGCGATCGGTGAGAAGATGCTGGCCGCGATGGCGTTTGAGTTTTGGGGTCATACCAAAATATTGAATGAGTGACATCCGATGTCACTCATAATTTACACGGCGGATAGATGTCATCCTCCGATGGCCGTCGGGGGGTATCAATCTGATGGTTGCGGCTCAGGAAAAAATACAGCAACGAAAACATCGCCGCGACGGCAAACGCGATATTCCATGCCGAGTACTCGGGAACGTAATAAAATATCACGGCAAGCAGCGCGGCGGCGATCATCTTGCCGACCGTCAGCGCCATCTCAAAAAAAATAACCGTGCGCACGATGGACGTCTGCGTCGCGTGCTTGTACAATCCGCTAAACAGAGGCATGGCAAAAAGATAGCGCGATGTCCGCGAAAAAAAATCGGCAAAAATGACGGCGGACGCGCCCCTGACAAAAACGCGCAATACCCACGAAAGAGAGAGGAGGAGCGTTGAGATGCGCAGTATTTTTTTTCTATCGGCTCTATCGGTCTGCCGCCCAACGTATAGGATGGCGAGAGATGTGATGAGTGTCGAAAAGGTAATCGCGGCGCCCGTATTGGCAAACGTTGTAAATGTGACGTAAATAAAAATCGGCCATACAGCCAAGCTCACCAGCTCTTCGCCAAATCCGATATACGCGAAAAGGTATCGCCTGTTTTCTTTGGCGATAAGCGCCGCGTAGGGTTCCGAATAAGAGAGCGTCGAGGGTTTGAATCGTTCCTTCGTCGTCATGAGAGGAATGTTTGAAAGCAAAATCATCGCGCACATCACCGCAAACAATCCTGCGAATCCGAAAAGAGAAATGAGCACCCCCCCGACAAGAGGACCGGCAATGTAGGAAAACGAGTCGAGGAGCGCGATAATGCTCACCTCCCTCCCCCGCTCTTCCGCCTTACTGAAAAAAGCAAAATCCGCGTGATACCCTGGCCAAAAAAACGTTTTCTGCATGGCAAGGGATACAACGGCGCATACGGTAAAGAATGGCGAGAAAGGTATGGCGAGAAGAAAAAGGAAATAGGCGACCAAGAAAAGCGAGCCAAAGATAATGCCATGCTCAAAGCCGTATCGCTTCACAAACCGCCCGCCCAGCGGCATCAGAAAAAAATAGAGGGCATATACGGCAAAGTAGTACAGCATGATTTCAGACAGCGAAAAGCGCAGCGTATACAAATAAATCGGCTCAAAGAGCATGCCGGAGGCAAGCGCAAAGTTGAGCATCGTCATCGTAAGATACAGCTCTTTAAGCTCACGCGGCAGATGAATGGGCAAAAATTCGCGTTCTTTGGTTATCGCGCCGGCTAGTATTTTTTTAAAATCAACGTGGAGCATCTTGACAACGAATAATGATTTGCTATCCTATTTAATAACACGGTGCGCCAGTTACTACTGGTTTAAACCCGGGTGGCAAACAAGAAGCTTCTTCATTTTGAAGAAGTTTTTTGTTATACTATTCTTGGTGGACCAGGGGCCAGTAGTGTATCTGGTGAGCACACCGTGGTCGCCACCCGGTGGAACGAGTTCGATTCTCGTCTGGTCCACCACAAGAATTAGCATCAGTATACTATGAATCCGTCAATTTTCAAAGCATACGACGTTCGCGGACTTGTCCCCGATGAAATCAATGAGGATGTAGCAACGCGCTTTGGGCAGGCATTCGCCGTGTTCCTTCGGAGAGAAACCGGAAAGAAGCGCGTGTCCGTCGCTGTCGGGCAGGACAATCGCACGCACTCGCCGCAATTATGGAGCGCTCTTGTCGCGGGTCTTACATCGGCTGGCGCCGATGTCGTTGACATTGGTCTTGCCTCAACGCCATTTTTCTACTATGCCGCATCGGCGCTCAAGCTGGACGGCGGCATCAACGTGACGGCGTCGCACAACCCGCCGGAATATAACGGCTTCAAATGCGTTCGAAAAAAAGCCGAGCCAATCGGGGCGGAAACCGGACTCCGAGAAATTCAAAAGCTTTTTGAAAAAATCGGCGCGCATATCACAAAAAAAGACATGCTGGATGAGTATATTCAAAAAAATCTTAAGCTCGCGCCGCCGGGCGATTGGTCGCTTCTCAAGGTCGCCATCGACACGGGAAACGGCGTATCCGTGCTCATGTTGAAAAAATTGATAGCCAAAACAGGGCTCAAGGCAGTGCCCCTGTACTTCCAGCTCGATGGAACATTTCCAAACCACATGCCGAATCCGCTTGTTGAAAAAAATATTGCGGCATTAAAAAAAACCGTTGTTGAAAAAAAATATTCATGCGGCATCGCGCTGGATGCCGATGGCGATCGCTGTATTTTTATCAACGAGAAGGGGGAGACCATCTCTTCCGACCTCATCACCGCCCTGGTTGCTTCGCTTCTGCTCAAAAATCGTCCGGGTGAAAAAATTTGTTATGATGCAACGTCGAGCCGGACGACACGCGAAGTCATCCTCGAGCATGGAGGCGTTCCTGTCATCTCGCGTGTCGGCCATTCGTTTATCAAGGCCATGATGCGGGATGAGAATATTCTCTTCGCCGGTGAGCGCTCGGGGCACTTTTACTTTCGCTTTGCTGCTCTTGGATATTTTGAAGCGCCGCTCCTCGTCATCATTATTCTTCTCAACCTCTTGGCAAAAACAAACCGGCCGCTGTCGGAAATTATCGCGCCGTTTCAGCGCTATGCCTCAACCGGAGAAATCAATTTTACCGTTTCTGACAAAGTGGGTGCCATACAAAAAATCGAATCCTTGCACGAAGACGCAAAAACCGTTCTCCATCTTGACGGCATCACGATAGAATACGATGATTGGTGGTGCAACGTCCGCCCATCGAACACCGAGCCGCTGTTGCGGCTGAATCTGGAAGCAACATCAGCGGGTCTACGCGACGCAAAGCTGAAAGAAATTACCGCTATCATTCAAAAGAATCAAGAATTATGAATCAAGAATCAAGCAAGAATACAAGCCGTCATTTACTGATCTTAGAGCATGGCAGGAGCGGTATACTCTTGTTTTAGAAATATAAAAAACAGCAAAGCATTTCAAAATGAACGAAATCAATCATTCGTAATTCTTGATTCTTAATTCTTGATTCCTGCTCTGTATGAAAATTTTTTCCGGCATCAAGCCGTCAGGCATTATCCATCTGGGAAACTACATCGGCGCGTTGCGCCAATGGGTAATACTGCAAGACGCGCATGAGTGCCTTTTCTGCATTGTCGACCTCCATGCCCTCACCGTGCGCGTTGATCCCGCGCTGTTGCGCCGACTCACGCTTGAGACAGCCGCGACATATATCGCGTGCGGACTTGATGCGAAAAAAAGTGTCTTGTTTATACAATCGCACGTACCCCCGCACGCCGAACTGGCTTGGATTCTCAACACGCTGGCAAAGATATCCGAGCTCAAACTAATGCATCAGTTCAAAGAAAAAAGCAAAAGCAACCCCGAAAATATCAACGCCGGACTGTTCGACTACCCCGTTCTGATGGCGGCAGATATTCTGCTCTATGACGCCACCCATGTACCGGTCGGACAAGACCAGCAACAACATATCGAGCTTGCGCGAGAGCTTGCGCGACGATTCAACAGTATCTATGGCAAAACGTTTGTCGTACCAGAGGGCATGATACCGCCACGCGGAGCAAAAATTATGGCGCTCGATAATCCCGCGAAAAAAATGGAAAAAACCGGATCAATCGGCGGATATATCGCATTGACCGATACGCCCGACGTGATACGAAAAAAAATAAAATCAGCAGTCACCGATTCCGGGTCTGATGTGCTGTTTGACGAAAAGAAGAAGCCCGCGCTTTCCAATCTCATCACAATCTATCACCTCTTGTCCGGCCTTTCTATCCCCGCGATTGAAAAAGAGTATCAGGGGAAAGGATACGGACAGTTTAAAAAAGGCCTGAGTGATGTGACGATTGATTTCTTAAAACCAATTCAGCAAAAATTTTCGGAATGTATGGGCGACCCGGGCGCGCTGCTGCGCATACTTGAAAAAGGCGCGTGTGCGGCACGCGCGCAAGCGGACAAAAAAATGCAAAAGGTGAAAGAAAACATCGGCCTTATCGCATAACGCCGGCCAAATGAGTGACATCGGATGTCACTCATTTTTAATTACTCGATCGACACACGTTCTATCGAAAGGGGTGCCTTCCAAAATCTCTGCGCAAGATGGCGAATGCGTTCTGACATATCAGTCGAGTAGATATGACATGCGCCCCCTTTTTCCAGTCGCGATTCAATGTCGGGGTACTTTTCGAGATATATTTTCAATGCGCGGGCGGCACACACTCCCGGGTCAATTATTACCACGTTCTCTCCCATGATGCGTCCGATGATATCTTTGACAAACGCATAGTGCGTGCACCCCAGTACCAGAACAGAAATCTGTTTGCTCTTCAACGCGCGGAGATATTTTTTTACTATCATTTTCGCCGGGACGGTCTTTTCCCAGCCCTCTTCAATAAGCGGAACGAGGAGCGGACACGCGACCTGTTCGATACGGGCCGGCCCGCCCATACTTTTTTCCATCTCGCGACCATACGCTCCCGACTCCACGGTAGCGCGCGTTCCGATAACCCCTATTTTTTTATCCGCGTAGTGTTGCGCGACCTCCTGAGCCGCTGGAATAATGACGCCAAGGATGCGACGATCCGGATAGGTGGTTGGAAGCCATTCTTGCTGAAGCCGACGCAGGGCATCGGCAGACGCGCTGTTGCATCCAAGAATCACCACGGCACATCCCTTTTCGAACAAAAATTCAACGCCTTGTCTGGTGAACTCATAGATGCGCTCTGCAGACCTCCCGCCATACGGTGCGCGCGCATTGTCACCCAAGTAGACATAATCATAGTGAGGAAGCGTCGTGACAATCTCTTTGAGAACAGAGAGGCCGCCGAGTCCGGAATCAAAAATTCCAATGGTCATACCTTGATAATCACGGGAAGCACCATCGGTCGCTTCTCCGTCTGCTTGAAAAGCAAAAGTCCGATATCGTCGCGGATTCTGGTTCGCACCGGAGACCAGTTGTCGATATTCGAACAATTATATCCGTCAATAATCCGTCGCACCGATACGCGAACATCATTCATCAGGCGATCCGAACTCTTCACGTGGATGAATCCGCGGGAAATAATGTCCGGCGAACCCACCAGTTTCCCGTCCTGATCGACAGCGGCAATGACAACAACCATGCCATCTTGGGCAAGCACTCGCCGGTCGCGCAACACGACCTGTTCGATATCGCCGATGCCCAACCCGTCGACCATAATCGCGTCGACTTTGAGCTTTTCCGAACTGATACGCGCCTGTCCGCCCTGATCAAACTCAATAATATCGCCGTTTGACAGTACGAAAAGGGATCGATCATCCCACCCCATTTGGCGGGCAAGCTCGGCATGGTGCACCAGCATATACCGCTCGCCGTGAATGGGCATAAAGTAGCGCGGACGCACAAGACCCAGCATAAGCTTGAGCTCTTCGCGGTATCCATGTCCCGACGTATGAACGTCGAACATCTTGTTGTAGATGACATTCGCTCCCTGCGCGTACAGCTCGTTCATGAGATTGGTCACTGCGCGTTCATTCCCGGGAATCGGGGAAGAAGAAAGAACAACGGTGTCGGTGGGCTGTATCTTGAAATGCTTGTGTTCGCCCCTGCTCATGCGCACGAGCGATGATGTGTCCTGTCCCTGACTGCCGGTTGAAAGAATGATAAGGCGGCTGTCTGGGTATTGACGCGCCTGTTCCATTTTCAACAATGTGCCGCGCGGCATTTTGAGATACCCCAAGTTCGCCGCAGTCGTCAGAACCTTTTCCATGCTCATTCCCGAAACGACCACCTTCCTGTTCAGGTCGACAGCGGCATTTATCACTTGCTGAATACGGCTGATAAGCGAAGAAAATGTCGCGACAATAATACGGCCGGGCGCCTTGACGAACAGCTGTTCAAGATTCTGCTGAATGTCCTTCTCAGACGTGCAATAGCCGGGCACTTCAGCGCGAGTACTGTCCGAACACAGCATCAGCACCCCCTCTTCCCCGAGTCGGGCTATTTTCCCGAATTCTGTGGGCCGCTGATCTTGCGGTGTATGGTCAAACTTCCAATCGCCGGTATGGATGATAACGCCGACCGGCGTGCGAACCGCAACCCCCACGCTGTCGGGAATATTATGATTCACACGGAAAAAATTCAGACGGAATACGCCGACCTGTATGGTGTCATCAGGATGCACTTCGACAAGCCGCACATGGCGCTCGAGTCCGAACTCCTCAAGACGATCGCGGATCATCCCAAGGGTAAGCCGCGTCCCATAGACAGGGGGCATGCCGATCTCCTTAATGAGGTAGGGAATAGCTCCCATGTGGTCAAGATGACCGTGGGTGACAACGACGCCCTTGAGCATCCCCATGCGTTGTTTAATATATGCTGTGTCGGGAATGACAAAATCAATACCCGGCATGCTCTCCGTGGGGAACATGATGCCCATATCGATTGCCACCATGTCTTTGCCATACTCGATAAGCATCATGTTGCGTCCGAATTCGCCAATACCCCCCAAGGGGATGACGCGCAGGCGCGTTGAGCGCGCCGATGCGGACTGTGCCTGAGCAGGGCGAAACCTGCCGGTCGGTTTAAGAATTTTTGCAAGCCGAGATGGCACGGCGCGATTGGGCCGGCGAACCGAACGCCGACCACGCGCGGGGGCAGTTTTTACCCCGACAGCGACACCAGTTCTCTGGTATCCGCTTAATTGAGC
>JACQWH010000011.1 GCA_016209345.1 Candidatus Uhrbacteria bacterium | reverse complement strand
CTCTTAAGAAAGTTGATAAATATTTAGACAAGAAATCTTTCTCTATTTATATAAAAAATACAAACAGTTGGTATCCAACCTCAAACAGAGCGCTTTATGATGCTGAAATGCTTGCGTTCTCACTAATTCAGGAGGATACAATTGTAGTTAGTAAAAATAATTTTATCAAAAAATTAAAGAAACTAATGGACGATGATAAATTTAAAAAATCATTGAAAAAAGAGGCTGGAAGTGAACAAATATCGACACGCGTAAATAGCATTAAAGGTCTTCTGATCAATAAATAGAATGTCGATTAGCAGAATAGAAAATATTCAACAAGTATTAGAATCTTTTACTGGAACAGACGGGGAACCGGCTAATGAATTAGAAAAGTATTTGTTAAATTCAATGTGGGTCATGCTGTGTGCTGAATTTGAGGGTGCCGTAAAAGATAAAGTCGAAGAATATATTGATCTGACAAAAAGGAACAAAGCGGTAAAAGATATGCATATATGTTTTTTATTGCAAAATTTCTATGGAAGCAATCCTGACAAAGAGAAATTTACAATAGGAGAGATCCTGGGTGTTTACGAAAAAGATAAATCAGGAATAGATTATTCTAATTTTACTAGGAATAAGAAGGCTAGAAATAAATCATTTTCTATTAAAAATCATTTTAATTCCCTTGGTATATTTTTTATAATCCACGAAAATACAGCGTTAAAATTATTGGATGGAATTTCATCAACAAGGGATTCTATAGTACATGGAGATCATGAGATTTCAACTACACGAAAACAACTAGAAGAAAATATTAGTACCATTAAGGATATATTTAAAATGCTAGAAGCAAAACTTAAATAAGGAGTTTTGGGCTGTTGTCATCAACCCCTTTTATTCACTTTAGCGTTGACGGTATTCGTTTTTTCGGGTATTCTACAAGATATTCATGATGACACCGTATGCAGCAAAGCGACGAATATTCCGTTCGTGGCAAAAAGCGGGAAGATCTGTTCTCGCTGGGCATCCAACCCTATCCGGGGGATGTTTTTCGTTCCCACACATGCCGTGATGCTCAGGAAAATTTTGATTCGCTTGAGCAGACAAAGGCCGCGCTGACGATTGTGGGCAGAGTACGCAGTATTCGCAGGCATGGAGGGTCTTGCTTTATCAGTATTCAGGATGATACCGGGCCATTGCAGATTTTTTGCAAGCGCGACGCATTGGGTGGGGACTATGTGTTGGTGTCCGACTATCTGGACATGGGGGATATTTTGGAGGCGACCGGGACGCTGATGCGTACAAAAACAGGCGAGAAAACTCTTATTGTTGATGCGGTGCGCATGCTCGCCAAGGCATTGCGCCCGCTTCCCGAACAATGGCATGGTCTTTCAGATATCGAGCAGCGGTATCGGCACAGAGAACTCGATCTGTTGGCAAATGAGGAAGTGAAAGAGCGCTTCATTATCCGATCCCGTATTGTTTCGGGACTGCGCCGTTTTTTGGATGAAAGCGGATTTATGGAAGTGGAGACGCCGATATTGCAGTCCATACCCGGCGGAGCGAATGCTCGGCCGTTTGTCACCCATCATAATGCCCTTGATGCGGATTTCTATCTCCGCATTGCGCCGGAATTATACTTGAAGCGGCTTATCATCGGCGGTTTTGAAAAAATCTATGAAATAGGGCGGCTTTTCAGAAACGAGGGCATTGACCACGCGCATAATCCGGAATTTACATCCATTGAACTGTATTGGGCGTATGCGCCGAACAAAGAGGTTTTTGTCGGTTTTCTTGAGAATATGGTTCGCTCGGCTCTGCAGTACGCGCTTGGCACTGGTACGCTGAAAAAGAGCAATGGCGACTATGATTTTTCCAAACCATGGCGCCGCTTGACCTTTCGCGAGGCGATTATGGAACATGCCGCTATTGATATTGACCTGCACCGTACCGAGGACTCATTGCTTGCTGAAGTGAAAAAAAGAGGACTTGATATATCGTTTGACGGCTGCGTCGGCCTCGGCGAGCAGTACGATCAGCTGTATAAAAAAACGGCTCGCGCATCGTTGGATCAGCCAACATGGGTTTTCGACTATCCGCTTGAGCTCAAACCGCTTGCAAAAGCATCGCCGGATGATCCCAGTAAAAGCGCATCGGTTCAGCTTCTCGTGGGCGGATCAGAAGTCATCAACGCTTACTATCATGAGCTCAATGATCCCGTTGACCAGCGTGATAGATTTTTGGAGCAAGAGGCACTGAGATCGCGCGGGAGCGCTGATGCGCAGTTCCTCGATGAGGAGTTTCTTTTCGCTCTTGAGCATGCCTTGCCGCCAACCAGCGGAATGGGGCTCGGCATTGATCGGCTTGTTGCGCTCTGCACCGGCCAATCGCACGTCAAGGAAGTCATCCTTTTTCCAACACTCCGGCAGCGCAAGGAGGAAGAGGAGATATGAAAACAGTTGTCGCATTCGGCACATTTGATATTATTCATCCGGGACACCTTTCTTATCTTGAACAAGCAAAGCGGCATGGAGATGTGCTTATCGCGGTCGTCACTCCCGATGCGGCGGTACTCCGCCGTAAGGGGCGGCGCGCGCTTTTTACACAAGGTGAGCGGATGAAGATTGTTGCTGCCGTGCGGAGCGTTGACAGGGTGGTGCTTGGAGACCAGGATGATTCATGGCGCAACGTTCTCGCATGCAGGCCGGATATTATCTGTTTCGGGTATGACCAAAAGCAGGCGGCGCGCGCTTTGGCATGCCGCATGCAAAAGGGGTCCAAAAAGCCGGTTCGCATCGTTATGGCGCGTTCATATCGCGCCCGACGGTATCACTCAGCTTATCTCATAAAAAACCGCCATGCTTGATATAACATTTGTCAGAGAACATCCCGAGCGAGTCCGACAAGAGATAGAGCGAAGGGGAATGACATTTGATTTGAATGCTTTTCTTCATCTTGATGAGGATCGGCGTGAGTACATTGCGCGTCTCGATGAGATGCGAGCGGCTCACAATGCGGCCGCGGATGCGTTTGTTGCGCTCGGTGATGAAGAGAAAGTGAAACAAAAGGCGGCGCTGCGCGACGCAAAGGCATCCATTGCACAGTTGGAAGCGAAAGCAAATGCCGTGATTGATACGTGGAATGATGCCGTCCTTCGCTTGCCGAATATCACCCACGAATCCGTACCCATTGGCCCGAACGAGAAAGGCAATGTGGTGATAAAAACCGTGGGCGAAAAACCGATCTTTTCGTTTACACCCCTGCCGCACCATGCCGTGCCTGCCATAGAGCCGCTCATTGACAGCGTTCGCGCCGCAAAGGTATCGGGAAGCCGTTTTTGGTATCTTACCGGGCATCTTGCGCGATTGGAATTTGCTCTGATGCATTACGCGTTTGACTTTTACACGCAGAAGGGGTTTTATCCGATGATTCCACCCATGATTGTCCGCTCTCAGGCAATGAAAGGAACTGGATTTTTCCCCGCGGACGAGAATGAAATTTACGCGGTCAATGAATCAGATGATCGTCTCTATCTCGTGGGTACCGCGGAAGTGCCATTGGCGGGCTACCACATGGATGAAACCATAGACGTTGCCGGCAAACCTCTGCGGTACGTGGGATATTCCGGTTGTTTCCGCCGTGAAGCGGGAACCTACGGCAGAGATCTCCAAGGTATTATGCGCGGCCACCAATTTAATAAGATTGAAATGTTTATTTTCTGCAATCCGGATGTGTCCTGGGCGCAGCATGAGTTCCTGCTTGCATGTTCTGAAGAGTTTCTCCAGTCGCTTGGGCTCCATTATCAGGTTGTCAATATGTGTACCGGCGATATCGGTGCGCCAAATGCAAAGAAATATGATATTGAAACATGGATGCCCGGGCAACAGGCATATCGCGAAACGAACTCATGCAGTAATGACACCGACTTTCAGGCGCGCCGCCTGAACTGCAAATTTAGGGATGCAAGCGGGAAAAAAAGGTTTGTCCACACGCTGAATAATACCGGATGCGCGGATCTGCGAACACTTATTGCTCTTATTGAGAATTACCAGCAGGAAGATGGCAGTGTGAGTATACCGTCCGTACTTGTTCCCTACTGCGGTTTTTCGGCGATTACACGATAATGCACCTCGTATCTCGTTCAGCCCGTCTTTCTGACATTCGCACGGGGCGTAAAAAAATATCCCGCTCTTTTTTCATTGCTTCCGGCGTTGCCGGTCTCGGCTTGCTTGGTTTCGCGACATACGCGCTCTTTTTTTCACCGTTGGTATCCATACAATTCATCGATGTTGCTGCGCCCGATGGCATCGACCAGACCGCGGTACGCTCAGTCGTATTTGAACAGATGAACAGAAACCGTTTTGGTATTTTTTCACAAAGGAATGTATTCATGATTTCAAAAAAAGAGCTTGAAGCCAATCTTAAAAAGCAATTTGTTATTGATTCTTTTTTATTGATGCGCAAGCCGCCGCACACGTTGTCGCTTACGTTGTCCGGCAAGCCCTTTCGGTTGCTTTGGGTGGCCGGTAGGTCGGTACACGACATTGCGTCCGACGGGACGGTGTTTCGAGCGATAGACCCGTCCTCACCAATTGCCGCAAGCGCGCTTGTACAGAGCGTGGCGGGAATGAAGGATGAGAGCGGCAGACGAACCGACATCCCTGTCATTGTTGATGAGGGCGGCCAGCCCCCGGTTGTCGGCGACAGCGTGATATCATCCGAATCGCTTCTGTTCGTCGTCGATGCCTGGCGCGTATTCGACCAGGGCGGTATAGACCCCTCCTACGCGCTTCTTACGGATAACAATCCGACTATCACGTTCGTGACGACGGAAGGATGGAGGGCGCTTGTCAGCTCTCTAGGAGATATTGGCGAACAGTTTGAACATGTTCGCCAAGTACGTGATCGATATTCGGAAAAAAAACGTTCAACCATTCAGTATATTGACGCTCGTTTTGATAATAGAGTGTATGTCAAATAGTTCTATGACGATTGCCATTGATATTCGCGCGTTAAGCCAGGGAGTTGGAGGCGTTGCCGAGTATACGCGAAATATCGTGCGTACGCTTATCGCGACTGAAAAGACGCATACCTATATTCTGTTTGCCAATTCATGGAAGAACTATTGCACCGACTGGATAGCGCCGAGCGGGCCTCGCCATACAATCGTGCAGTGCCGATATCCGAACAAATTTTTTCATCTTGCGCAGATGACGGTGCGGCGCCCCTGCCTTGATACTCTCGTGCAACGCATGAGTGGCAGGAAACCCGATCTGTTTTTTTTCCCCAATGTTCATTTTGCGGCGCTCTCGGGTGCCACGCCAGCCGTTCTTACGGTACATGATTTTTCGTTTATGGTGCATCCTCAGTTACTGTCGGCAAAGTCGTATTGGTGGCATCGGTGCACTCGGCCGTCCGCGCTTATAGCGCGCATGAATCATATTATCGCGGTATCCGATTCCACCAAACGCGATTGCATCGCGCTGTGCAAAAAATCACCGCAGGATATTACCGTTGTGCACCATGATTGCGATCAATCGTCTCAAACGCAACCGGCTGACGCGCAGAGCAGCCACCCTCGTACGTATATTATACTTTTGGGCGCGCATGAGCAGAGGAAAAACGCATTTGGCGCGCTTGAAGCATTTGCGCTGCTTTGGCGGCGAAATCCCGCTGTCCGCATATATACGCTTGTACTGATCGCAAAAGAGGGATCACTATTTCGTAGGATTGCCCGCCGCATACAACAGTACGAAATGGAAGGCGCCGTGCTGCTTTTCAGCACTCAGTCCGAAAAAGAAAAGCGCGAGCTTTTTGCCCGTGCGCGCGTGCTCTTGTATCCGAGCATCTATGAAGGATTCGGATTACCTCTGGTTGAGGCGGCGCGGGCAGGCGTTCGCATCGTTTCATCGGGCCGCGGTGGCATCGGAGAGGTGATAGGCAACGGCGCGCTGCTTGTCGATCCGTGCAATGTGCATGATATGGAATACGCGCTTGAGTACGCGCTGTGCGATGAAGGAGGGGGATCACAGAGCATACGGACATCCGCGTTTCAAGCGGCAAAACAGTATTCGTGGGAAACGACCGCTGCGGCAACACGATCGGTATTTGAAACCGTAGTAAAGGAGGCACGGCTATGAGAATAGGAATTGACGCGCGCATGTATGATGAGGGCTTGGGGATTGGCAGGTATATAGCAAAGCTTATTGCGCACCTTGAGCGCATGGACAGCGCTGATACATATATTATTTTTTTAACACGAAAAAATTGGGACTCATATCATCCCGGCCACGAAAGGTTTGTAAAGAAATGCGTCAACATACGATGGTATTCACCATCTGAGCAGTTTTTGTTGCCGTTGATTCTACTTTGGCACCGCCTTGATTGCATGCATTTCCCCCACATGAATGTTCCGATTGCATACCCGGGCGCTTTTGTCATGACGATTCACGATCTTATTCTGCTCAAGCACCCGCTTTCCGCAACATCCGCCTCATCAACGCGCCACCCGCTTATCCATACGATCAAACATTGGTGTTATCGTATAATCCTGCGGATTGCATTGAGACGCGCTCGGCACATCATTACCATTTCGCAATCAGTTAAAAATGATTTGGTGGGATTGTGTTCAGTGGCTTCTGAGCGCATTTCGGTAATCTATGAGGCAGCCGATCCTCTTCCGGCGCAGGAGTCGTGCGCGCGCTTGAGCCGCTTTTCAAATACACAATTTTTTTTTCGAGCCGGGAATGCGTATCCTCACAAGAATCTTGAGGGGCTCTTACGTGCGTTCCAACGCGTCCGGAGAACAGCTCCGCATGGTGTTCTGCTTCTTTGCGGACAGGAAGATTATTTTCAAAAAAAGGTCCTTTCGCGCATTAATAAACTTGGGCTCTCCGACGCGGTCGTCCACCTCGGCTCCGTATCGGACGCATGTCTGGCATGGCTCTATGCGCATGCCATTGCGTATGTATTCCCATCATTCGAGGAGGGGTTTGGGCTGCCTGCCGTCGAAGCGTTTCTTCACGGATGCCCTGTGCTTGCCTCTGATATTCCGTCGCTTCGGGAGGTGTGCGGCGACGCAGCGCTCTATTTCAATCCATACGATAGCGATGACATCGCAAAGGCAATGGAGTCCCTTCTTAACAAACCGAGCACGCGCCACCAATTAATCGCCCGTGGTTCCCGCCGCGCGCAGAGCTTTTCCTGGGAACGGCTTGCACGCGAGACGGCAGGCGTGTATGCTCGATATACCGCACCGTTATGATTTGCACATCTGATATCAGACAATGGATGCTTGGGCACTGGCCCCTTTTTATCGGGTCTGTTTTTCTTCTCCTTGGTATTGGAATTATTAAGGACGAGCTTCTGATACCCATTGGAGGCGTCGGAATCCTTGTCGCCGCGGCATATTATGGAGTCGTGACGAGCTCGGGCGGATGGAGAACGTGCGGCGCGTTTTCATTTCAGCCCGTGCTCGCAACCGCTTCGAGCAGTATTCTTTTGTTGTTTCTCGAAGAGCCGGCATTTAAAGCGCTGCTCCTCTTTGCGTTGGTGGGCCTCCATGCGTTATTTCTATTCCATCTGCGGTATTCCTTCGGCAAACACGCGGTTGATATGCGCGACACGATGAGCGATACCATGAGAATTTTTTCTCAGGTAAATATGTTTCTCCTTGCTCTTATTTTTTTCGCGCCGCTTTTTTATTACAATATTCGCTACGCGCTTTTCTACGTGTTTCCATACGTGTTCCTTGCCGCCGCGATTTTTTCGAGCTGTGCGTGGGCAGAAAAAATTCCACTGCCCCGCGCCATGCTGTATACAGCCGTTTTCTTGTGCGTCCTTCTCGAAGTGACACTGGCGCAGCTGTGGCTGCCGAGCTCCTATGCGGTGCAGGCCCTCGTCAGCGTGATAGCATTTTTTCTTTTCACTGATTCGATTATTTTTATGAAGGATGCCGCACCGCGCAGCGTGAAAGAACGCGCCATTTCTTTTCTTATCTGTATTCTTATGATAGTATGGATAGTGGCGCTTGCGCAATGGCGCTAATAGATTCTTTCAGATTCTCCATGGGCGGAGAAAGTACTTGGGTAATTCACCTAATTTCTAATTGACCTAAACAATACCCAAACACCAAATCCCAAAGGGAGAGATACACGTCAGTAAGATGATTAGACATTGGGACATTGGGACATTGGTATTTGATTAGAGTACTTAGGTTAATTAGGTCAATTTTATTCCTATCATTCTATGGCTGGTACGCGTTATTCACAATTGGGAAGTGTTGTTTCCGGACCGTTTTTTTTCTGGCTCGTCATTATCGGCATATCGGGTGTAAGCGGGTTTCTCGGTGGTGTACTTGTCGAGCGTTCGTCACTTGATAGTGGCGGCGAGAACATCGCGCGGCCGGTAATTTTTAAGGATAGGACACGGGGTGATGCCGGTGGCGCGTTTATCAATAACGGACTGGTGCGGACACGGGCAAGCATGCTTGCGGTATACGACGACGCTCGGTCTGTTCGCTCATCCGACGCCATTGCTGCGCTTCCCGTTCAAGAATCGCTGCGCGGATATGCATTGGCATTGACAACGGACGGCTGGCTCGTCACGACCATTGCTATGAGCGTGTCGCCGGTATCCTACCGCCTTATCACGCAGGAGGGGGATGCCTATTCGGTCGACAAGGCAATCGCAGATCCGTTTCTCGGCATCACATTTATAAAGATTGCCGCAAAAAATTTAGACCCGATCCAGTTTTCAAAATTTGAAGATGATGCAACAGATGTCCGCAGCGGAGCGTTGCTTACCGGATGGAATACTGCCGAACAGGTGGTTCTTGGCCCAGCCCTCTATTCGGCACCCCTCGCTTCGGCTGATTATATTCATTCTACGCGGATCTTGGATAAACGCATGATGCCCGATCGCACTTTTGCCGTATTGTGTATGCCGATTATTTCCGATACGCTGGATGTTGTTGGCTGCACGGCATCACGGGGTGCCGTATCGTTTGCCTATCTGCAGACGGCGCTGGGAAGCATTCTCCAGAGCGGATCGGTAAACCGCTCAACAGTCACCCTGCGCTATATTGATCTTTCCCAGGCACCCGTGCTGCTCGGCCCTGCGGATAAGCCGCAGTTCGGAGCTCTTGTGCAGCTTGACTCCTCATCGCAGTCCCTTCCGACAGAGGATGGCTTGGCGGAACGTCTTTCGTCCGGTGATATTATCACTCATGTCAATGACGAGGCGCTCGACGACCTTACGAATCTTACCCAGCTCCTTTCGCGCTATCAAAAAGGGGATAGCGTTGGTTTGAAAATTAAATCAGGAGACCGGAGCCGCGACATACGAATTAAACTTTAATTTTTTTATATGACTGCATACGACTTGTTCTTGCTCGTCGCAACCATTTGTATCATATTCCTTACGGGATTTGCATGCGCCGCGCTGTATTACCTTACGCGCATATTGCAGATTTGGGGCGCGGTTTCGCGCCAGACGGAGCAGAACATACAGCAATGCGTCTATCGGTTCTCAGAGGCGCTTCATTCAATCGCCTCATTAAAAAACATTATCGAGATTGGTCTCCAGACGCTCAAAGCGGCCGGAGCCGCCTACGCGGTGTCTCGTGACCGCAAACGCACAACGCGGAAAAAGCAAGCGCAATCGCATGAGGAATAATACCATTGTCTGTGCAGTCCAGATTTGTTAACCTCCATACCCATAGTCATTTCAGTTTGCTCGATGGGCTTGCGCGAATCGAGGGACTTGTCGAGCGTGCCGTTTCGTTTGGCATGACCGCCTTGGCGCTGACCGACCATGGTGCGCTGTATGGCGCGATTGAATTTTATAAAGCATGCAAAAGGGCTGGAATTAAGCCGATTATCGGCGTTGAAACGTATCTTACCGATGCGAGCCGGCATGATAAGGGTGGCAAGGAGCACGACAAGCGAAACCACCTCATACTTCTTGTAAAAGATGAACAGGGGTATAGAAATTTGTTGAAACTGGTGACCAGCGCGCATTTGGAGGGTTTTTACTATCGTCCGCGCGTTGATTTCGAGCTGCTGGAAAAGCATCACGACGGGCTTATCGCGACATCCGCGTGCATAAACGGTCCCCTTGGGCAAGCCATTCTTGAGGGTAGGGATCCGCGACCTATTGCACAGCGCTTTCTCGATATTTTCGGGCATGATTTTTATTTTGAACTTCAACACCATCCGCATTTGCCCGATCAGGATGTCATAAATACGGCACTCAAGAATCTTTCGACAGAACTGGGCGTGGGGCTGGTTGCAACGCTTGACTCTCATTATCTTACGAGCGATGACGCCGACGCGCACGATGTGCTGTTGTGTCTTCAGACAAAGAAGGAGAAGAGCGACACGAACAGAATGTGCATGTTGGGCGAGGATTTTTCATTTACCGACGGTTCGGCGCTTATTGAGGCGTTTTCCGATGTCCCTTCGGCGATTGACAATACGGGTCGCATCGCTGAGCAGTCGGATGTACATCTCTCATTCGGTAAAACGATTTTGCCCGAGTATGCTCTTCCGCATGGCACGAGTCCGGAGCAGGAGCTTCATCGCCTCTGCGACGAAGGTATCCTCGAGCGGTATCCCGACAGGCAAACGGCAGACGTGCGCGTACGGCTTGACTATGAGCTTGGCGTGATACTCAAGGCGGGATTTGCATCATATTTTTTAATCGTGCAGGAATTCGTTGCTTGGGCAAAGCGGCAGGGTATTGTTGTCGGCCCGGGGAGGGGGAGCGCGGCGGGCAGCATCGTTGCGTATTTGCTTAAGATTACCAATATTGATCCGATCGCGTACGATTTGTATTTTGAACGGTTTCTTAATCCCGAACGCGTTTCCATGCCTGATATCGATCTTGATTTTGCGGATTCGCGGCGCGATGAGGTGCTTTCGTACGTTGAGGAAAAATACGGCAAGGACCATGTTGCCCAGATTATTACATTTGGCACGATGGCGGCTCGCGTATCGATCCGCGACGTCGGGCGCGTGCTGAGCATGCCGTATTCCTTTTGCGATATGCTGGCAAAAATGATTCCTGCGAATATGACCCTGACTCAGGCGTCGGAATCGGTGCCGGAGCTCGCGCATCTTATTGCGAATAATCCCGACGCGAAAGCGATTATGAACATCGCCGGAAAACTTGAAGGAGTGGCGCGGCACACTTCAACGCACGCCTGTGGCGTTGTCATCACTCCGAAGCCGCTTACCGAATACGTACCATGCCAATACGCATCTCCCGACGACAAGACCATTATCACACAGTATTCACTGCACTCCGTTGAGGATCTTGGATTGCTTAAAATTGATTTTCTTGGACTGAGCAACCTCACAATTCTTGAAAATGCGCAAGGAATCGTCCGCCAAACGCGGGGAGTGCTTATTGAATATGATTCGATTCCATTGGACGACAGGGCAACATACCGCCTTTTGCAGGACGGAAAGACAACGGGCGTTTTTCAGCTTGAAAGCGCGGGAATGAAGCGATATCTCAAGGCGCTACGCCCCAATGAAATGGAAGATATTATCGCGATGGTAGCGCTGTATCGGCCGGGCCCCATGGATCTCATCCCCGAGTTTATTGCCGGGAAGAAGGGGATTAAAAAACCCCATTATCTCCACCCCCTTCTTGAACCAATCCTGTCAAAAACATACGGAATAGCCGTCTACCAGGAGCAAGTGATGCGTATTGTACAGGACTTGGCGGGATTTACGCTCGGTGAAGCGGACGTGCTTCGCAAGGCCGTGGGAAAAAAGATTTCAAAACTTCTTGCCGAGCAGAAAGTTAAATTTATTTCCGGCTGTGTTGGCAGAGGCATTTCGAAGGACTTGGCCGTCAAAATTTTTGAATTTATCGAGCCGTTTGCCGGCTATGGGTTTAACAGAAGTCATGCGGCGTGTTACGCGCTCATTGCGTATCAGACGGCGTATATGAAGGCGCACTATCCCGCGGAGTTTATGGCAGCGCTTCTCACGGCAGATCAGCATAATTCCGATCGTATTGCCATTGAAATTGAGGAATGCAGACAGATGGGCATTACCGTCGAGCCGCCGGATGTCAATGAGAGCTTCAAGTCATTTACCGTTGTCCGCGCTCCCGCATCCGATTCGTCATCACTGATCCGCTTTGGATTGCTTGCGATAAAAAATATTGGAGAACACGTCGTTGACTCGATTGTTGCCGAGAGAGCAGCGCACGGTCCCTATGCTTCGCTTGTTGATTTCCTTGAGCGCGTACCTGATAAGGATTTACACAAGAAGTCGCTGGAAAGCTTGATCCGCAGCGGAGCACTGGATAGATTTGATGATCGTAATAAAATGTATTATAATATAGAAAGAATGCTTGCGTATCATCGAAGCGCGATCGGGGCAGTCGAATCGCGACAAGCATCGCTTTTTGGATCGCTGCTGGCGCAAAAGCCGCTGCTCATATTGCAGGATGCCCCATCGCTAGATAGCAGGGTTCGTCTTCGCTGGGAAAAGGAGCTTTTGGGGCTCTACCTTACCGAGCATCCGCTCAAGGCGATAGAGCCGCTGGTGAGGGCGTATGTGACACAGTGCGCTGAGTTGGCTTCTAAATCAGACGACTCAATCGTTCGCGTATGTGCCATTATCACCGGGAGCAAAAAGGTAATAACGAAAAAGAATGAAACGATGCTTTTTGCTTATGCGGAGGATTTAAGCGGATCGGTTGAGGTTATTGTATTTCCGAGCGTGTATAAGGATACCGCACCGTTTTGGAGCGATGAGACGATTCTGGCAGTCGAGGGTCGTGTATCGAGAAAGGACAATGAGTTAAAGATTATTTGTTCAAAGGTGCGAGCTGTAGATGACGCCTTGCTGGCTCAGCTTGCATCTCTTGCACCCAATGCAAACGCCCAACTGAATGAGTCAGACGAGATGGGCTTCGCTCACGCCAATAATTATTCCTAATTTTCATACTATGTTTCTTCGACGGCTTTTTAAGAAAAACAACGATGCTCGCTCTTTTTTGTATCGTAAAATCGCTCTTACCTTTTTTAGCATATCGGTCATTGTCGCGATTGTTATTTTCGCGGTTTCTTTTTCATGGGCAACCGTGACGATTACCCCGACGGTCAAGCAGGTATCAGATACGGTGTCTCTTGTTGTTCAAGAGGAGCCGCTTTCCATTGCCGGCGCTGTTTCGGGAGCGGTGATTCAGCAAGAGCTTGAGGCGGCCGGTACCTTTACGCCGACAGCGGTAAACACGGTTCAGGAAAAAGTAAGCGGAACGCTGACAGTGGTCAATACGTCGGGCCGGCCGCAGCCGCTTCGCGCGACAACGCGTTTTCTTTCTTCCGGAAACGTATTGTTTCGGTCGACGGAGTTCGTCACCGTCCCTGCCAATGGTCAAGCCGATGTTGCAGTGGTTGCGGATGCAAGCGGCGATCCGGGAAATTTGAGTGGTATGCGTTTTATACTGCCGGCACTTTGGCCCGAGGCGCAAAAACAGATCTATGGCGTTTCATTCATAAAAGGGACGGCGGGAGCCCGGGAGGTTCGCACCGTCACAGATGCGGACATCTCAAATGCCCAAAGCGAGCTTCTCAAACAACTTGAGAAGAAGTTTGAATTGATGCTCGACGCGGAAAAGACGAAGGTAAGCGCATCCTCGGTCGCCAGCGCCATTCGTTCTGATAGTGTTGACAGGACGTCGGATCATGCTGTCGGAGAGCAGGCAAAAGAGTTTACTCTTACACTGAAAGCAAGATTTACTGCCGTGTTGTACGATGAACAGAAATTTAACGCGGTCTTGCATGAAGCATTGCTTGGAAACCTATCATCAGGGTATCAGCTAATTGATCCTCTGCCATCAGATATTCAGTCAGCAATCGTTCGAATCGATCCCGCAGCACACGCCGCGACGCTGTCCGTGCAGGCAACCGGAGGCAAGATACGAACCGACGACTTGCAGCCCTACCATAAAAAAGATCTCATTGGCCTTTCCCGCGATGACATTGTCGAGTATTTTCGGGGATATGATGATATTTCCGATGTTTCAGTTGCGTTTTATCCCTTTTGGGTGACCACCGCTCCGCTTCTGATAGATCACATTACCATTCGGATTTTGAAAGGGCGGTAATCTGCCGCCGTTTTTTCTTATAGCATAAGAACAAGCCCGCTCAGCCGGACTTGTTTTTTTATGCTACGTGAGATACAATTTCATCATTATTTGTATAGACAGTATCCTATGGATGAACGCACAAAACTGGAACATGCGCGGCATACGCTTGCCCACTTGCTTGCATCTTCAGTGCTTACGCATTATCCCGACGCCAGGCCGACTATCGGGCCAGCGATAGATAATGGATTTTATTATGACTTTGATTTCTCGCATCCGATATCATCAGACGACCTTGCGGTAATAGAGAAGACAATGCGTTCGATATTGAAAACATGGACATTGGTCGGCTCAAAAACAGTATCGAAAGAAGAGGCGTTGGCGCTGTTTGCAGACAATGAGTTTAAAAAAGAGCTTATCTGTGATATTGCGGAAAAGGGTGAGGCGATAACGATTTATACCTGGGGCGATTTTCAGGATTTGTGCCGGGGGGGCCATGCGGAGAATGCATCACAGATAGACGCGGGCGCGTTCAAACTGACGCATTTGGCCGGTGCCTATTGGCGCGGCAGCGAGAAGAACCCAATGCTCACGCGTATCTATGGATTGGCATTTGCGACAAAAGCGGAGCTTGATCAATATCTCCATGACCAGGAGGAAGCGAAAAAACGTGATCATAGAAAACTCGGGAAAGAGCTGCAGCTGTTTGCGCTTGTTGATGAGGTCGGCGCCGGTCTCCCGCTGTTTTATCCGAAAGGCGCGCTATTGCGGCGATTGGTGGAAAACTTTATCATCGAAGCGCAAGAGCGGAGAGGATATGAGCCGATATGGATTCCCCACATCACGAAAAAACGCCTGTATGAGATTTCGGGGCACCTGCAGAAATACGACGCCCTCTATCCGCCAATGGAGCTTCCCGATGAGGACTCGTATTATATCAAGCCGATGAACTGTCCCCACTTCATGATGCTCTATAAGGAAAACCCTCATTCATATCGCGAGATGCCGGTGCGCTGGACATGCACGACAACAAATTATCGATATGAAAAAAGCGGAGAGCTGTCCGGTCTTACTCGCGTTCGCGCATTAACGCAGGATGACTGCCATGTTTTTTGCCTGCCCAGCCAGATAGAGCAAGAGGTAAACCTTATGCTTGATATGATCGATGAGACCTACCGCGCGTTTCATTTTGATAATTTTTGGGTGCGCATTTCAACGCATGATCCGGCCAATAAGGATAACTATATTGGTAATCCAGACGTATGGCGGACGTCTGAAGAAGCCCTGTCACGGCTCATCGAGAATCGTGGATGGACGCACAGTACGGGAGTGGGTGAGGCGGCGTTTTATGGTCCAAAACTTGATTTCATGGCAAAAGACGCGATTGGCAGAGAATGGCAGCTTTCGACCATTCAGCTTGACATGAATCTGCCGGAGCGTTTTGAACTTGAATATACGGCAGACGACAACTCAAAACAACGGCCGGTTGTAATACACCGCGCCATTTTGGGTTCCACGGAACGGTTTCTCGGCGTTATCATAGAGCATTTTGCCGGAGCGTTTCCGCTTTGGCTTTCCCCGGTGCAGGTGCAAGTATTACCGGTGGGGCTTACACATACTGAAGCGTGTAAACAGCTCGCAGATCAGCTGACCGCGCAGTCGATCCGCGCGACGGTTGATGATTCAAGTGAGAGTGTTGGTAAAAAAATCCGAAATGCCGAGAAAATGAAAGTACCCTATATGCTCGTGATTGGCGATAAGGAAAAGGATCTCAAAGTTCTATCGGTACGCAAACGCGGATCAAAGGATACCATTGAGAGCACACGAGAAGATTTTATTCGCCACGCAACAGAGAAGATTGTGAGCAGATCGCATGAGCTTTGAAGCACTTTTTTAATGTGAGATTTATTGCGCGATTGTTGCGCGTATCAGGGGTTTATTGTCATAAATGTTATAAGTAATCGGTACGGGAAAAAGTTGCCCCTATAGTGCCGGCTAAGCAACCGATACTGACATTTTGACTCGTTTTGTGCTTGATATATCATTGGCAGATATATGCCCGGAATGTATAAAATCATCACATTCGGATGCCAGATGAACAAGTCGGATTCTGAACGATTAAGCTCAATTTTGACTCGGAGCGGTCTTGTGTGCACGGATGATGAGGAGCGGGCAGATGTGTTGATCTATAACACATGCGCTGTGCGTCAAAAGGCGGAAGATCGTGTATACGGTATTCATCGCACTCTTGAGCAACTCAAAAAAAACAATCCCAATCTCATCGTGGCAATCACGGGGTGTATGGCGGGGCGCGATCATGACGGTAAGATCAGGGAGCGACTCTCGGCTGTTGATTTGTTCTTTCCAACCGAGGAGATGATTCATCTTCCGCGAGCTTTGAGCGGGCTCAATCCAACGTTGATTGATCCGTCCGGGGTGGGAGATGAGTACGATCATTATCTGAAAATCGCACCCTCCTATTCGAATACATTTCAGGCGTATCTTGCGATTAGCAATGGGTGCAATAAATTTTGCACATACTGTGTGGTCCCCTATGCCCGCGGTCGGCAAAAAGATCGGCCGCTTATTGATGTGCTTGATGAGGCGCGCGGTCTTGCCGTCTCAGGTGTCCTTGAGATAACGCTTTTGGGACAGTGCGTTAATTTGTATAATCCGCCAGACAAAGAAAATTTTTCAAAAGACAATCCCCTTGATTACTCAAAAAATGGCTTTGCGGCGCTCATGTGGGAGGTTAATCAGATTGATGGAATAGAAAGGATTCATTTTACTGCGCCACACCCACAGTATATGGATGAGCAGACCGTCGCGGCGCTTACAATGCCAAAGGACATCAACTATATTCATCTGCCCGTGCAAGCGGGGAGTAATACGGTGCTGAAGCGTATGAATCGCCCCTATACGCGAGAGTATTATATTGATAAAGTTAAAGAGATTCGTGCAGTAAAACCCGGCATCGCGCTGGGCACTGACATTATTGTTGGATTTAGCGGTGAAACAGATGAGGATTTTGAACAGACAATGGATTTGTATAGGGAATGCGACTTTGACATTGCCTACACCGCGCAATATTCCGTTCGTTCCGGCACCGCCGGCGCGCGGATGTATAAAGACGATGTTTCACGTCTGGAGAAGAAGCGACGCTGGAATGAGTTGCAAAGGTTGATGGAGGAAACAGCGCTTCGCAAGAATCAGGCATATGTCGGCCGCACCGTATCGGTTTTGGTTGAGTCGTGCGAAAAGGGACTTTGCAGTGGAAACTCGCGAGAGATGAAGCGCGTTATTTTCAGAGGCGATGAATCGTTCATCGGCACGATACAGAGCGTCACCATCGACCGCGCGGTGGAGTGGATATTGTATGGCTCCGCCCCTGTCATCCCTGTCCCTCGGAAATACTCGGGATAAACTCCGGCTGGGATCCATGCTAAAAATGATTTTAATCTTATGGTTGGATCGCGCATCAAGTACGATCACAGTTCATGCTTTCGTGGCATTCGCTTGCTTGAGTGGATTCTTTATTCTACAATAGCGGTATGATCATAAAAACAGTGAAGCATTTTTTCATATTCGTGTTGAACATTTTTTTTATCATCTCTGCAATTTTTTTTGTTGTTGTGGGGACATATCTAATGTTGGAGTTGACCGATTCTCTTTCGGCTATTCGTGATTCGTACCCTTTAAGAAGAGTTGTCTTGCTCTATGTCGTCGCGGTGATAGGCATATGTGCTCTAGTCCTTATGCTTAGGCGCTTCTTTACACGAACAAAAGCAACATCTTTTGTCTATACGTTCTATATCTCCGCCGCTCTATTTTTTCTTCTCGCAGGCGGCATAAACTACACACTTGAGAGTATTTTCGATTATAATCCTGCATTTGGTTATTCTAGACCACTCCAAGATATTTTCTATACTTCCGCAAACTTATTTTTTTTAATCGTTAGCGTTTGCGCGCTCTGCTTAGTACCTCTCTATTATTCACGGCGGAGGAAAGTACGATATAATATCATTATAGCCATATTCTCGGCTACACTTTTTTTCATCAATATTTATTTATACTCAAATAATATTTTTTATCAAAAACCGCCCACAATCCCAATCCCTTTATTCAATAATCGTCTAGATAATTCGACTCCAAATTTTGACTGCGAGATAACTGAAATTCCCAGCGGGCTCATTATACACGTTCCTCGCTCGGCAAAGGCGATGCTTCAAACATATCTTCGATTGAATAATCTCATTTCCTCAGCGGAGGATGTTTTTCCTGAAGATATGTTTCCCTCTCAAGCGAACGACGAAAGCTATTTTGAGATGCTTACCGTGGATGAGGATAAAGGATACTATTGGAAGAAGAAAATCAAAGATGACTTGTCGTTTGTCAGATCGGTTGATATGGATTCTTGGGGTTGCTATTTTTAATGGTTGCGTGGTTGAGGATGCGGATATCAATATTACGCCAGCTTGTTCCTGATTAATTTTCATCCTTTGTCATTTCCACCGTTCATTCTTGTCATCCCGAGCGCACAGTCTGCGTCATTTCCACCATTCACTCTTGTCATCCCGCCGAAGGGCGGGAACCAGGCCAAAAAATGATGAATTCCTATTTTGTCTATATCGTCGCAAGCAAACGTAATGGTACGCTCTATATTGGTGTCACGAATGATCTGGCGCGACGAGTATGGGAGCATAAAGAGGGGCTGATATCTGGATTTACACAGAAATATCACGTGAAACTTCTTGTATATTACGAGGAATACCAGGACGTCAAGGATGCAATCGCTCGAGAGAAGGCTCTAAAAGAATGGAACCGGATATGGAAACTTCGAATTATTGAGGAACAGAACCCAGAGTGGAGGGATTTGTATGAGGATTTAATTTAGGGACTGGATCCCGCCCTTCGGCGGGATGACAAGTGGAGATGGCAGGATCACAGCGCGTCGTATCTTTAGAGTATTTCGATAATAATTAAATAAACCCTCGTGCAGAGAGTTCATTATAGAAGACCTTCCGCTACGCGTGGTAGTATAAACCACAGGCCGAAAGTCTTTACTATCATATTACTATGGCTGAAAATAATGTCAAGTCACACGATAACCAGGTAATTGCCATCATCGGGCCGACGTCGTCGGGAAAGTCAGACATGGCCATTAAGCTTGCAAAAAAGTTTAACGGTGAAATTGTCTCGGCCGATTCACGACAGATCTACAAAGAGCTTAACCTCTGTACCGGAAAAATAACAAAGAAAGAGCAGAACATTGTTCGGCATCATTGCCTTGATATTGTCACGCCGCCAAAGCGGTGGAAGGGCGGTGTCCAGCCGTTCACGCTGGCTGATTATAGAACATGTGCAGATCGTGCGATTCAGGACATTTGGAGCAGGGGGAAAGTGCCATTTCTTGTTGGGGGCACACAGCTCTATGTGCGCGCTGTTCTCTATGATTATGATATTCCAAGTGTTCCACCGGATCATGAATACAGAAATAGGCTAGAAAAAAAATCACTGGCCGTGCTCCAAAAACAATTGTATCAAGCTGATACAAATATGCGCGACTGGAACGATCGCGATAATAAGAGGCGTGTTATGCGCGCGCTGGAAATTTACCGTGCGACAAAAAGGAAGCCGTCAGAATGGTATTTACAAACTGGTAGATCCCTCCACTCCGGTCGGGATGACAAGGAGGGGATCGGAATGACAAAGCGCTATGATTGCCTTCAACTCTGCATTGATGTACCGCGAGCGACACTTTACAAACGTATTGACAAACGAGTGGACGAGCGAATTAAAAAAGGAATGATTCGTGAGGTGGAGCGACTGCGTAAAAATGGTGTATCAAAAAAATGGCTCCAAGGACTGGGGCTTGAAAGCCGATTCATCAGCGAATATCTGGATTCCTTGTCATCCCGACCCCTGCCTGCGGCAGGCAAGATGGCCAGCTTGCCCGGCTCTGCCGGGGGATCAAGAAAAGAAATGATCGAACGTTTGAAATTTGCCATTCATCACTATGCACGCCGCCAACTCACCTGGTATCGAAAGCAAAATGACATTACATACGTAACGTCATATTCTCAGGGAGTTAGAAATATAAAAAAATTCATGATGGCTAGAATGCATCTTCACGCTTGAAATACATCCAAGGAGTTGCACTTACTGGATCCATATCTTTTGTAATATCTACAATTTTTAAACCCTCCCGCTGACACACTGTAAGCCATGGGCCAATTTTTGAAAGGTTTGTTATATCCATGGGTACTTTCCATATACCGCTATCCCAATGAACACCGCGCATAGAAAGCATTTCTGCTATATACATAATTTTTTCAATAGAATTTAGTTCCGGGATCTCAGGATGGTCAAAAATTGATTTATCTGGTCGTGATGGTTCGGCTGGCATATGCCGTATTTATATTACTTCCGTTTGATAGCACTCAACACAATACACGATCTCCGTGCGGGGTGGCGCGAATGTCGTGCGAATATCTTTAGAACACTTTGCGCATGAACGATCAAAAAGTTTCATTGGACCACGGCGTTTGATTCTGTCCACATGCCGACAGCTAAAGCATTGCCGAGGAACGGGAAGCGACATTTTTTGATAAAATGCAAATTCCTTGGGCGTAATTTTATAATTTCGCTTGCAGTCAAGACACGCAAGGATATCCTTTGTGATAGAGCTTGTCACCTGCATGATGTGGTCGGGGATAGATTCGGGAGCAAGCGTTTCGGCACCTGTTGTCATTGGCAGCTTTTCTTGCCAGCGAAACCCTTGTGCAAGCGCCTCGTCTTTTGCAAGAGGCATATAGTCCTGCGCGACTGTTTCATTATAGGCAAATGGTGCAATATGAGGAGGAAAAAATAATCCGTACTCACCATCACGCGTAAGCTCCTCACTAATTGTTTTTCGAATTGCGTGATATTCTTCCTCGCTATACTGTTTGTTCAGGATGCAGAATTTCCCTTTCTTTAATCCATCACAACCGAAACAATATTCCGACGAGAGCGTAAAAAAGCAATACTCGCAATCATGGCCATTCTCAACCCAATACGAGCCGATGACACGATTGGCATACCCTGTTGCCGCGCAGTCAAGGAGCAGTTCGCTTCCATAGCCATAGCCAAGCGTATCATACGAGTCCTTGATATTCTTGGACGCGAACATGTATTTGCAGTTTTCTCCTTCGGTAATCTCATAGCAATCACGCAAGGCCGTTGATGAGAAGAGATAGTCGCCGGTGCAGTCCTCTGATTTCATGTTGTTGTTTTCCCGATGAGGAAATTGGAGTGCGAACGCTTCAAATTTCTTGCGCATCTCATTCATCCGTTGATAGCTTCCCTTTACGTGAGTAAGCCGCTTCTCATAGTCATCTTTTGAAAGTTCTTCATTAAACCAATGGTAGCTCTTATGGCGGAGGTTGACACAGCCAAAACAGTTTATGCAGTCAGTGCACGAGAGGAGGAACCATGAATCTACGCAGTTTGTTACATTGTGTCCGAATATGACCCCCGATGATTTGTGAACATTCACTGCCTCATAGCAACGCTCCATTTCAATACCGAAATAGGCGTCAACCGTATCGCGACACCCCTTGATCCCGCGCGAATACATCGAATCTTCGCAGTAAGCAGTATTAAAGAGCAGATAGCAATTCTTATTATTTGCAGCCACGTTTGTATAGTCACTATTCACGTTATTGTCGCCGCCAGTAATAAGGAGGGCTTTTTTTGGAACCCTTTTCAATAGCTCATCCATTTGTTCAAAGAAGGGTCTACTGGCGTCATACCGAGCGCCATATTGGAAAGCATCCCAATCGTCTGCATCAAAACACTCAAGGCAGTACACCGTGTAGGGCGATTCCTCATGGTAGACAGAAATAATGTTTTTATGGCATTTGTCGCACGTTCTGCTGTATAATATTCGTTCATTGCGAAACTGCGCTCTCCGCTTAAAACGGCAGTCGGGACACAACCGCGGTACGGGAACGTTCATTTTTTGGTAAAACTCAAGATCCTCCGGTTCAATTTGATAATGTGCATTGCACGCGGTGCACTGTTTTGTTTTTGAATCCATATTTTTGTCTGGTTCCCGCCCTTCGGCGGGATGACAAGGATGGGATAGTGGGACAAGACCCTATCCGAGTAATTTTTTTAATTCGTCTTTAACAAGTTCCGGCTGACCTTTTCCTTTGAGCTCCCTCATCACCTGACCGACAAGAAACATAATCGCATTTTCTTTGCCGTTTTTGAAATTAGCGGCAGCATCAGGATTCGCCTCGACAGCTTTTTGACAGGCCGATGCGATAAGGCCGGTGTCCTGAATTTGTTCGAGTCCCTGCTCTTGGATCATCGTCAGTGGATCGATGCCGTTTTGGATCATTGCCTCCAGCACTTTTTGGGCCGTAGTGCTATTTACTTGCTCTTCTGCAATAAGCGCGATTAGTTTTGCCATATCTGCCGGAGAAACAGTGCACTGCTCAATCCGTGTCTCCGTGACGGCAAGAAGTCCGCCCAGTTTATTGATGACCCACCCCGCAAGCAACTTGTATGTGCGCGTCTTGAACGCGTCGTCGCAGGAATCCATACTGCACAGCCACGCATCGAGTTCCGATGCGGTATTTTCAAAGAATGCCGCGAGCTCTTTATCCTCAACAAGAATACGAGCATCCTCAGGCGTGATGCCGAAATCACGGCAGAATCGTTCTTTTTTTTGATTCGGCAGCTCGGGAATCTCCGACTTAACGGTTGTGATATACTCATGCGTGAAATGGAGCGGTGGAATGTCCGGTTCGGGAAAATAGCGGTAGTCGTGCGCCTCTTCCTTCCAGCGCTGGAGCACTGTTTCCTGCTTATCGTCGTCCCATCCGACAGTAATTTTATAGTTCCGTGTGCGAACATCACCGCCACCTTGCCACTCTTCCCAGAGACGATTTCCTTCGTATTCAAGGGCACGTTCAACGGCACGGAAGGAATTAAGATTTTTAATTTCGGAAATGGGGGACTGCGTGGTAATGCCGTCATCGCTCGTCACATTGATGGAAACATTCGCATCGCAGCGCAGATGCCCCTTTTCCATATCCGCGTGAGATACGTCCAAGTAACGCGTGAGCAGGCGCAGGTCTTGCAAAAATACTTTCGCCTCGGCCGGAGAAACAAAATCCGGCTCCGTGACAATTTCCATCAGCGGAGTGGAAGAACGATTAAAATCAACCAATGAGGCACCTGCCTCGGGTGCATGGAGCAGCTTTGCCGCATCTTCCTCCATGTGCAGGCGCGTGATGCCAATCCGGGCGGTTGTTCGCATCCCTCCGTCGGGTATGGTGATGTCAACGTGCCCCATTATGCCGATTGGTTTGTCGTATTGGGATATTTGATACCCCTTGGGAAGGTCAGGGTAAAAATAGTTTTTACGGTCAAACTTGCTGATTTCGTTTATCGTGCAGTTCAACGCTAGTGCCGTTTTTACGCCCCAACGGATTGCCTGTTCGTTTATGACCGGCAGCGTGCCTGGATGCCCCATGCACACAGGGCAGATTGTCGTGTTCGCCGGTTGATTTTCACCATCGTTTGAACAGCGACAAAACATTTTTGACTTTGTTTTCAGTTGGACATGGATTTCCAGTCCGATGGTATAGGTGAACATATGTTAATACACTACCGCTGAATAGCATTTTTCGCAATAGATGGGTTCTACTCGGTCAGGAGCATATGATGTCACGCATTGTTTTTCGCATATCACACCCTGATGCCAATCGTGCCCCGTCTGCTCATGGCACATGCACGCGCGGTCATACGAACGAAAAAGCGGTTGGTGTTTGAGTCGCTCGCGATACCGGCATTGCGGACATGACCGCGGAAGCGGAATATGTTTCTTCCGATACCATGAGATTTCTTGGGGGATGCATCGATAGTATCTCGTACATCCACGCATAATTGCGTCTTCACCATCATCGGTATACGATGAACAAATAAATGTCGAGGATGCACAACCTGCCGTGAGAGCATCAATAGAGTCAGGGATATCCTTTGAAGAAACGGCTCCCGCAATGGGCTGTCGCTGCGGTGCATCGTACCAGCTGAATCCCTTCGCTACCGCGCTGTCTTTGGTGAGGGGAAGATGATCATACGCTTCGGTCTCGTTGTAGCAAAACGGCGAAAGTTCCGACGGAAAGAACTCGCCATAGCGGTAGATTGTCCCGTCGGTACTCGTATAGGGAACATCCGCCATCTGTTTGCGAATGTTTTCAACAAGCTCCTCATAATCTTCCTTTGAATATTGCTTATTGAGAATGCAGTAGCGCTTTTTTCTTAAGCCAATACACCCAAAGAGATTGTCTGATGAATGACACCCAAAGCAGTAGGTGAGATTGTGCGCATAGTAGTTCCAAAAAGAAAAGAGCACGGTATTGCATCGCAATCCGCACCAGGAGCACTCATAGATACGCTCCGAACCAATGCCAAATTGACTCCAGTCGTACGCATCGGCATTCCGCTCATCTATGGCGGAGAGAGAGTTTACGAATCGACAATTTTCTGAAAACTGTACGGCGTAGGAGTCGGTAACATTCTTAGAGTTATAGATAAAATCTCCGGTTACATCAACATTGTTGCGACCATGCATGAAGCGATGTGGCTGTGTGCGGAAGAATTGCTGCGCTTCAGAGGCGATCTTTGAGACAGCGGAGAACGTGTCAAGCCGCATCTCCTTAACGCGGTTCTCATATTCGTCCTTGTCGTATTGAACATTAAAAATGCAATACGACTTATTTCGCAGATTGATACATCCCACGCACGATGTACACCCGTTGCAATCACTGCAAAAAGAGAGATCGTTGGAGTTTTCGCAGTGTTCTGAAAATTGAACATTGTAGCATTCCGATAGAAAAGCGCTGTTTCCGCACAGCTCCGAGTTGTTGGTGAAGGATACGTCAACACAATTTTTAAGTTTTTCAATCTTAAAACCATAGTACGTGTCCTCTGCTTCATCGGCAGCCATACAGAGATAACAGTTTTTTAGCCCCGTGCACGCATTACAATAGTTGCTGTTCTCCATGCGGGAAAAATCACGATGAAGATGGGGGAGCGGCGCGACACGCAACAATTCTTGGAATTGCGTAAAAAAAGGACGCGAAAAATCATAATTACGGCCGTAGCTAGTTTGGTCATAGGTATCGCCCCACCACGCGCTATCCTCAACTACGTTAAACTGCTTATCGGGCGAATACATTGAGATAACGTTTTTACCACCATCGGTGAGTTTCCTGTTGTAAAGACTATGAAAATTGATCCACGCCATACGACGACGCGCACGGCATGTTGGACAGAACGTCGGCTCCGGTACATTCACGGAAATATAAAATGCCAGATCACGTTCCTCAATAGGAAACCGGGTCTGGCATTTTTGGCATGTCCTAGTATTCGATGGCATAGATGGATGAAATCGGATCTCCTGAAAATAAGATGACGTTGTTATTATAACACGACTATTTTACTTGAGATGAGGGGAGATCCGATTTCTTTGCCGCTACACCGCGATGCGGATGCCCGGGCCCATGGTTGTGGCAATGGTGACTGCCTTGATATAGGTACCCTTTACCGGCGCAGGACGCGCTTTTCGTACCGACTCGATAAATGCGGCATAATTTTCATAGAGATTATCAAGGGTAAATGATCGCCGGCCGATGACCTGGTGAACAATGCCCGAATCGTCATTTTTGAAGTTTATTTTTCCACCCTTCACAGCATCCAGGGCTGCCTTTATGTTGAGCGTGACGGTGTCGTTTTTCGGCGATGGCATGAGTCCCCGCGGGCCAAGAACCTTAGCTACGCCAGCAAGATTTCTCATCATATCGGGCGTAGCAATGGCGATGTCAAAATCCGCCCTTCCCGATTGTTTAATCTCCGCAATGAGCTCTGTTCCGCCGACAAGGTCAGCGCCCGCCTCTTTTGCCTCCAATGCCTTTTCGCCGTCCGCAAAGACCGCAACACGTTTTGTTTTTCCTGTGCCATGGGGCAGTGTGGCGCTTGCTCGAATAATCTGATCGCCTTTTTTGGGATCAATGCCGGTGCGCACATGCACCTCAAGGGATGCATCAAAATTCTCGTACGACAACTTTTGCGCAAGATCAAGCGCCTCTCGCGGCTGAAATACCGTTCGCTTCAAATCAAGATCCTTTATCTTCTCGCTGAATAAGGGAGATTTTTTTCTCATACCGTTCTCCTTTGGTGGTACAAACCCCCGCAGTAATTAGAAATGATAGATTATAAATGATAGTCGGAAAAAAGGGGATACGCTCATCTATAATTTCAAATTTTTCATTGCCTTAAGGTCCCACCTTATGATTAAATCACTTTGCGATTTCAACGCCCATTTGTCGGGCAGTTCCAGCGATTATTTTCATCGCGGCATCAATATCATTCGCATTCAAGTCGGGCATCTTTTTCTCGGCAATCTCCTTGAGCTGATCTTTCGTTATCTTTGCCACCTTTTGCGTCAATGCTTTGGGTGAGCCCTTTGGAATGCCTGCCGCTTTTTTGATAAGCTCTGAGGCAGGAGGCGTTTTAAGAATGAACGTATAGGTGCGGTCTTCATAAACAGTAATCTCAACAGGCGTAATATCATCGCCCTTACCCGCGGTTGCAGCATTGAATTTTTGACAGAATTCGGCGATATTCAAACCGTGCTGGCCAAGTGCCGGACCGACCGGAGGTGCGGGATTTGCCTTTCCTGCCGGAATCTGGAGTTTTACAAGCGCCTTGATTTTTTTTGCGGCCATAGAATAGGTGTTTTAGGTTTTTTTAATTTGTAAAAAGTCGAGTTCAACAGGCGTCTCGCGACCAAACATCGTGACGAGCACTTTTACCTTCCCCCTATCAGCATCCACTTCCAGCACCTTTCCCTCAAAATTTTTAAACGGCCCGTCAATAATGAGCACGGGCGTATTTGTCGGCAGGTCAAACTCGTATTTTGGCTCTTCAACACCCATGCGCTTCATGAGGTATTCTATTTCCTGGTCTGACACCGGCGAGGGGGTGGTACCGCTTCCGATAAAGCCGGTGACATGAGGCGTATTTCTCACGACATACCACGAGTCGTCGGTGACAAGCATCTGTACAAGCACGTAGCCGGGAAATATTTTTTCCTTGACTGTTTTGCGCTTGCCATTCTTTATCTTTATTTTCGTTTCCGTCGGAATGAGGACATTAAAAATTTTCTCCTCCATGTCCATGGACTCCACGCGCTGCTTGAGATTGCGGACAACCGCCTCTTCATACCCTGAATTCGTATGAATGGCGTACCAGTGGCATCCTTGTTCCTCTACTTGCTTTGGCATACTATTTAACAAGCGTTTTTTCAAGAATGAACGAAAAGAGCAGATCGAGAGAACCCAAGAATACGGCAATGATAATACTGAAGACAATGACCATGATTGTATGAAGCACGGTTTGCTTTCGTGAAGGCCAAACGACGCTGCGCATTTCATTGTATGAATCACGAAAATATCGTGTTGTCGCCTGTATGGCTGTGGTAAGCGCACTCATAGTAAAATTGTTGTTTTCCGTAATTAAAAAAGACCCCACGGCCTTTATTATCATCAGTGTAGCGCATACGCAACTTCTGTCAAGAGGGACGATTTATCAGCAAAAGGGCTATAACGGCAGGGCTGAGTCGTACCTTGAGATTTTTCATAGAAATTAAATGTCGATATTTCTTACCGATTTCGCGTGAACCTGGATAAAGTGTCTTCGCGGCTCAACGTCAGAGCCCATAAGCGTACTGAACATTTCGTCGGCCCTCTGCGCGTCATCAATGGTAATCTGCTTCATAACGCGCGTTTGCGGGTTCATGGTCGTTTCCCAGAGCTGTTCAGGATTCATTTCTCCAAGACCTTTGTATCGCTGAATATTGAGCTTCGCCTCACCTGCTTCCTCGGTTCCTTGTGCATCATCACTCTCGTCGTCCTCTGATTTCTTCTTTTTCACAACAGACGTATTTTTTTTCTTCTCCTTTATCTCGCTTTGCATCTCGGCTTGAACCTTCAGGAGCTCGCTGTCGCTATACGCATAGCGCAAATCCTTGTTGCGTTTCACGCTGTATAGCGGCGGTTGCGCGATATAGACATGTCCGCCGGTGACAAGGGCGGGAAGGTAGCGATACAGGAGCGTGAGGAGGAGCGTACGGATATGCGCACCGTCCACATCGGCATCGGTCATGAGGATAAGGCGATGGTAGCGTAAATTCGCAATATCAAATTGATCGCCGATGTTTGTCCCCAGCGCGATGACAAGCGACTTTATCTGGTCGTAGTCAAGAATTTTATCAAGACGCGACTTTTCAACATTGAGAATTTTTCCCTTCAACGGCAGGATTGCCTGAAAATGTCTATCACGTCCCATTTTGGCGCTATTATGAACAAAGACACCCGACGCAAGAGCAAAATTATGCGTTCCAGGCACTTCAAAATCATACACATCGACACGATCGACAATGTATTCGATTCGACAAATTTTATGGTTGAAGTTTGAAACCGCCTCTTCAAGTCTATTTTTATCGCCATCAAAGAACCTATGAAGCACGGTGGAAAATTTAAGCACGTTTTTATTTTTTAGCTCTTTTCGCGCACGTTCAAATCTTTCCTCGTCGACCACGCGGGATTCATCATAGAGAGAGCGGAGCAGCTTCATTGAATGATGGCGGTACGTTTCATTATATGTTGCTTTGCGGTTCTGACGAAATTCCTCTGTCCACTGCTTTCTTGTTTCATTCGAACGCCAGGCGCGCAGCCCAGTATCCTTCCATTGATCAATGGCGCGCGCTGCGTGGCTTTTTCGATGTTCGGGGTGATCGGTGAAATATGATGATACACGAGCAGATTGCTTGTCACGATTCTTCTGTTCGGACCAATACTCCCTTTGCCCGCGCAATAAGCGATCCAATAATTTTTCTCTATACGCCTCATTGCTATTATAAAAAGAAAGGTATTTTTTTTTCATGAACTCCTTGTATTCCTTTGATTCCCATTGCTTTTTTGCTCGCGAGCTTAAAAGATCCCTCATTGCAAGCATTTTTTTACTGATTCGCGCTCTGAACCCGGGCGTTTGGTGGAGAATGCGTATCTTCTGCTTCACATCTTCTCGACCCAATGTTTTCTGCGCATGAGTACGATGAAGAGAAAGATGCTGCTCTTTCGAAATACGCCTGATGTTTGCCGGATTATTATTTCGCTTATTGAAATCAAGATGATGACGATGATCTCCGTCATAGAGTGCATATACCCCCCGCCCAAGATTGTATTCATCAGAGCGCATATGAGTGAATACCCACCGATATTCCTTTGGGTCAAAAATCATCTCGTATCCGGCAATAGTAATATTCCCTCCGATTACTGAGATTTTCTTTTTAAGGGGCATAAGTGAGTCATTGACCGTGATGTCGCCCGCCTTTTTGTACGCGCCACCCCTTAACATAAAACGATGGTCGGGCGTACAGACAATCTCCTCACCTGAGTCAAGGACAATTTTTATGACTGCCGCATGCTGCATTGTTCGCCGCGGATTACTAATTTTTTCAATGCCAACTGTCCCATCCGCGCGAATTGTATAGCAGAATAGCTGGTTTCCCCGACTATATTCATCAATTATTTCTAGAAAGGAAAGCGATCGCCCGTCGGCAAGCGCAACTTTTGTTTCACCAGAAAAGCAACCGCCGGCGGAATCGCCCTCGACAAGATACAGCTCGGACTCCTTTGGGTCGCGGCTTGCGCAGTCGGCAAGTTTGCCGGGGAGTGTCATTCCCTCAAGCGCGCCTTTTCTTAAAACACTTTCGCGTGCCGTACGCGCCGCAATGCGCGCGCGGGACGCAAGGATACACTTTCCCAAGATGCCCTCGGCCGCTCGCGGGTTTTCCTCCAAGAATACCGCGAGCGACTCGGAAAGGATGGTGTCGACAGCCGCGCGCGCCTCAACATTGCCCAGTTTTGATTTTGTCTGGCCTTCAAACTGAGGGTCGGGGACTTTAATACTGATAACGGCGGTGAGCCCCTCGCGGACATCCTCGCCGCTCAGATTTTCATCTTTTTCCTTCAAAAAATTCTTAGCGCGGGCAACGGTATTGAGCGTGCGGGTAAGCGCGGTGCGAAATCCAACGACATGCATGCCACCCTCCGGATTCAAAATATTGTTCGTAAACGCATATACATTTTCCTTGTACTCATCGGTATACTGGAGCGCGATTTCCACCAGCATATCTTTTTCCGCTTCTTTTTCCACATAAAAAACCTTATCGTGTTTCGGCTCCTTTGCCCTGTTCAGGTGGCGGACAAACGATCCGATGCCGCCTTCAAAATAAAAAACGTAGGGAACACCCTTCCCCTCGCGGTCATCACTGGCGATGATTTTTACCGCTTTTGTCAGGTATGCATGTTGGCGAAGACGGTCGAGAATGGTATCGAAAGCATATTCTGTGACAGAAAAAATACTTGCATCCGCCTTGAACGTGACAGATGTGCCAGTGTTCGTTGCTCTTCCTATGCTTTTGAGCTTATACAGCGGTTTGCCGATTCTGTATTCCTGGCGATATAATTTACCGTTTTGCGCAACTTCGATATTCAGATAGCTGGAAAGCGCATTGACAACCGAGATGCCGACACCATGCAGTCCGCCGGAGACCTTGTATGCGCCCTGGCCGAACTTTCCGCCCGCGTGGAGTTTTGTCAGTACTGTTTCCAGAGCTGATACGCCGGTTTGTTTGTGAATTTCAACCGGGATGCCGCGGCCGTTGTCCGAAACGCGCACCATGCCGTCGGGCAACAGAGTAATGGATATCTCATTGCAATAGCCGGCCATTGCCTCATCAATGGAGTTGTCAACAACTTCCCAAACAAGATGATGAAGACCTATCTCTGCCGTGTTGCCAATATACATGCCCGGGCGTTTTCGAACCGCCTCAAGCCCCTCAAGGACAGTGATTTTTGATGCGCCATAGTCGTCTGATTTCCCTTTATTTTTCAACTGTTTCGCGGTCATAATGGTATGTTTTGCCAAAAAAATACTAGCGCTTGTGGACAAGCGAACGTGATAGTATTATAGCACAGAATGGTATTTTTGAATAGGGGAAAACTCCGCGAAAAAAAAGAGGACGGTATGCCAGAGGGAATAACCTTCTGGTAGTGACCGTCCAGAATGCAACCATTGGCACGGGAGGAGAAGGGAGCTGCTCCTTCCTGCTCTCCTGGTTGCGTGGGCCCACCGGGGGTGGGCCCTTTTCCCCCGCCGTTGGCGGCGGGGAATCCCATATAAGGATTTGCGCAGAATATCAAACCCATTATTTATGTCAAGACCATATACCATTTCGCGAAGGTTTGATATACTTACTTTGAATTATCGAGTATGGGTTAACTTGGTAATGAAATGAGTACATCCTGAAATTGTCAAAGAGGTCACATTTCGTCGAAGCTGTCATTCCCGCGGAGGCGGGAATCCAGACTAAAAATAAATCCGTATAAGGAAACGCCATAGTTATAGACTGGATCCCGGTCCCCGATCCAGTCGGGGACAGGCCCTCACGCGCCGGGATGACAAAAATAATTTTTGAATTGTCAAAACTGGCATTAACCCCCGTATGCGCACAGACCGTCCGGAAGCAATCACAACCGATACTCTCAAAAAAAGCTATTGGCTTTTGCAACACCTTGGCACATTTCGCAAGAATACCGCGATTTTTTTTATTGCCATCGAAAGCATCGTCATTCTTCTCGTTCTTGTTCAATTCGGCGGCTATGCCTATTACGCATTTGTTCGCGAGGAAAAAATCGTCGATCCGCTGCGCGCAAACGCGGAGACGGAATTGCCGCTTATTAGCATTCCCGAGCCCTCTATTCTTTCCTATGGCGCGGTGCCTCATGGGCAGGGGCAGTATGACTTGTATGCGGAGCTGAAAAATCCCAATCAAGGATGGCGCGCGGACTTTGATTTTTTCTATTCGCTCAATGGCGCTGAGCAGTCGGCGCAACACGTTTTTTTGTTCCCGTTTGAAAAAAAATACATATTGAAAACAGGCATCGCGGCCCAAGGCCTGCCGACGGTATCGTATCGTATCGCAAATCTTGGGTGGCGCCGCCTCTCTCGCGCTGACACTGCCGCGATTGTCGACAGGAATCAGTTTGAAATACGCGATATCAATCTTGCGCCCGGTCAGGGAGCGGGAGGGATACAGGGCGGGATGCGCCTTACTTTTATGGTGCAGAACAATAGCGTCTACAAATTTTGGGATTTCCGCGTGCCTGTTGTATTAAAACAGGGCGCGACAGTGTCTGCAGTTGCGCTTCTGCCGGTGTTTTCAATAGACAGAGATGAAAAAAAGCGACTTGAAGCGAATTGGGAATATCCGGTCAGCGCTTCAGCGTTTGAAATAGTTCCGGATATTGATGTATTGCAGCCATCATCGCTTCGGCCGGCTTTGTAGCTTTGAATTACGAACCCCCTTTTGTCTGGGTATTTCTTCCTCGGGGTCGGGTATTTTTCTGCTGAAAAATCCCTTAGACTCGGGCCGTCGCCCTCCGTATACCCCTGTGGAGAAACACCCAAACAAGGGTTTCGTAATTCAAAGCTAATTGAGGACTCCTTTATGTTCGCGTATATTCAGAAACTAAAACAGCTTGATATTCTCCTGCTCTGTTCTGTCGTTGGCATTTCTTTTTTCAGCATTGCGGCACTATATAGCATCGGTCTTGGGAGAGACCCGCAGACATTCGAGTATCTTATCCATCAATCAGTAATCCTTGGTATTGGCTTGCTCGCTGCGCTTGGCATCGCGCTGGTTAATTACCGCGTTTACCGCAATGTGAGCATCCCACTCTATATCTGCTCGGTCCTTTTATTGCTGGGGGTTCTGATGTTCGGAGAAAAGATACGTGGGACGCGCGGCTGGTTTTTCCTCGGCAGTATTGGAGTCCAGCCGGCCGAAATTGCGAAGATTGCCCTTATCATGATGCTCGCGTGGTATTTTTCATCATGGACGCGGCAGGTGGGCCGCCTCCGCCATATTCTCGTGAGTGGCGCATGTATGGCAGTGCCATTTCTTCTCATTCTTGCCCAGCCGGATTTCGGATCTGCCGTCATTCTTTTCATTATTTGGGCGGTGGCAATAGGTATGAGCGGCATCCCAAAACGATATGTTATTTCGCTTGGACTGATTCTTGTCGTTCTTTTCTCATCTGCCTGGCTTTTTTTCTTTGCGGATTACCAAAAGGAACGCATAGCGACGTTTATATTTCCGGCAGCTGACATCCAAGGGTCGGGTTATAATGTCCGCCAGGCGCGTATTGCGATCGGCGCGGGACAACTCTTCGGTACCGGTATCGGCGCGGGGTCCCAAAGCCAGCTCAAATTTCTTCCCGAAACACAGACCGATTTTGTTTATTCCGTCATCGCCGAGGAGCTTGGCTTTGTTGGCGTCTTTTTTTTGCTCCTGTTCTGGTGCATTTTTTTTTACCGCGCATACGCATTGCTTAAAAACGCGACGGATGATTTTTCCGCATTTATCATTCTTGGCGGCGTGAGTATGATTTTTTCGGAGGTGGCCATCAATATCGGCGGAAATCTGGGTCTTGTCCCTCTTACCGGTATTGCATTGCCGCTGATTAGCTATGGCGGCAGTTCGCTTTTCGTCACATTGCTGGCATTCGGTTTACTCCAAAGCATCAGTATTCACCGAACGGTGCACACCCCGCAGGGTTGACACCATCGCGTTTTTTTCCTATACTGCCAGCATTATTTTGAATACATGTGTATATGACGAAACAATCTTTGGCGCTTGCGGCGCTTGTGCGCAGCGAAACGGGTAAACAGACAGAAAGCGTACGCAATGCCGGTCGTGTTCCGGGCGTTGTCTATGGCGGAGGCGGCGAAAATGAAAACATTTCACTGGCATATAATGAGTTTGAGCGGGTATATCGCGAGGCGGGGGAGAGCAGTTTGATAGACCTGAGCGTCGGCCAGGGGTTGCCCGTAAAAACACTCATTCATGACGTGCAGTTTTCCCCGACGACCAGCCGCATTTCGCATGTTGATTTTTTTCGCGTCACCATGACTGAAAAACTCACGACCGCCGTCCATTTTGAATTTGTCGGAGAGTCAAAGGCGGTTAAGGAGCAGGGGGCAATCCTGGTAAAAAATATTTCCGAGGTTGATATCCGTTGCTTTCCGCAGGATTTGGTGGCGCATATCACTGTCGACCTTTCGGCACTGGAAAATCTCGAGGACTCTATTACCATGCATGATATTGCAATTCCTCCCGGAATTGAGATTCTCCATCACGACCCCACGGATACCATTGTCATCGCAACACCGCCGGTAAGCGAGGCGGAGCTGGCCAAGCTTGAAAAGGAAGGTGCGGCGGTAGCGCCGGCAGAGGTTCCGGCCGCTGAAGACAAGGATAAGAAAGAAGGCGAGAGCACGGCAAAATAACAGCGTATGAAAAAAATTGTTATCGGACTTACCGGCCGACTTGCATCCGGCAAGGGGACGGTTGCCAAACACTTGGTGGCGATCTATGGCGCCGACAAAACGCGTTCATCGGATCCGCTGCGTCAAACGCTCGATATCTATGATATTCCTCAGACCCGCGAGCACCTCGACGCGCTCTCGACATTCGTGCGTCGGACATACGGCGAGGATATCATCGCAAAAGCAGTCAAGCGATACCTGTCGCATTCAAGCGCGGAAGTTGTCATATTTGACGGCCTGCGCCGCCTTGTTGATATCGAAGTTATTCGGTCATTTGAGCACTCTCTGTTTATCTATGTCGATGCACAGCAGCGCACACGCCACACCCGCTCGGTCGGCCGCAACGAGAATGTCGGCGACGACACGATGACGCTTGATGAGTTTATCGCAAAGGACTCCGAAGAGCCGCAACAGCAAATAGAAGCATTGAAAGAGTACGCCGACATTGTGCTTGACAATAACGGATCTCCCGAACAACTCAAGCGGCAGCTTGAAAAAAACGTCGATACGTTTATTGAAAAATTGATTCTGTAGAATTTTGTTCTACAGAATCATCCCGCACATGGTTGCGGGATCCAGAAGCGTTATCTGTTAAGTACTTCATTGTATAGAAACGCTCAATAGATCGGTTAAAAAACATTTTTCACCACTTTCATATTATTTGGAAGAGAACGAATGAAAACAATTATCGGCATAGCGGGAAAAATCGCGGGCGGCAAGGGAATCGCCGCCGAACATATCATCAGTCGGTATCACGCCGGCTCTATTGATTATTCTCAGTTTCTCTATCAGATATTGGATATTTTTGACGTGCCGCATGAACGCAAAAACATCAACGCACTGTCTATTTTTCTTCGCGCGACGTATGGGCAAAAAATATTCAACAACGCCGTTTTGCGCGAGCTTGAGCAGCGAAAGGAAGATGTTGTTGTTCTGACGGGGATTCGGCGCGGACAGGAGCTCGACGGGCTTTCAGCCATTCCCGGTTTTGTATTTCTCTATATCGAGAGTGATATTCATACAAGGTATGAGCGTAATCGCGATGCGGCACGAAAACCCGGCGATGCGGAAATGAGCTTTGAACAGTTCGCCGAAAAAGACAGCGATGACAGCAACCGCACTATCGAGGGATTAAAAACGCGAGCGGACCATGTAATAGAAAACAATGGTACGACAGACGAGTTCCTTGAACGTCTTGACTTAATATGCTCAGACCTGCTATACTTACATCATTAAATATTGATACAAACGTATATGGATGAAGGAAATATCACGTCTCCTGGCGTGCATGAAGCACCAGTGGGGCGATCATGGCTCGAGGTGCGCGCCTCACTGGGGCCCGCTAATCATTACGGGCATCACGGAGATGAACTTGTGTCAACGGGAAGTAGAAATGTCACATTCCCAGGGAAGTTAAAATGTCACATTGGTTTGTTTTAGTGTTCGACCTTTGAAATCATGATTTACTGAGTTTTGATCTGAAAAACGAAGCGCTACAATGCGCCGTG
>JACQWH010000014.1 GCA_016209345.1 Candidatus Uhrbacteria bacterium | reverse complement strand
GTTTAAATATCCGTGACATTTCAGCGCGGGATTTGAACCGCAAAGAAAGGCATTTATATGAAAAAGACACTTAAACTTTCTCGTCCCGACTTTGACACTTGTTCTACCTCAATCGCCCGCAAACGCAGTACTGGCGTGGGGTCATGTTTTGATTTTGCGAAAACCTGCTGAACAATCTTGCATGAGATGCTGATTTTCTGGGGGTTTGAGGTTCTTTATCTGCTATAAAGTCTTCGTGTACGTCAAAGTGACCACGAACAAGGCAGGGCAATCCTATTATCATCTGGTGGAATCCTATTGGGAGAACGGCAAGAGCCGGCAACGGACATTGATGTCGCTTGGCCGCGCCGGCGAGGATCGTATGGAGGATGTGATTGCCGCCATTGGCAAGTACAAGGATGTTCTGACGCTCGTCGATCTTGCCAAAAATATTTCCATCACCGAGACATTCATCCTTGGGCCGCTTCTGGTTTTGGAGCGGCTCTTTGAGAAGAGCGGGATCAATCGTGTTCTGGGTCATCTTGCCGAGAAGCATCCCAAACTGGGTTTTGATTTGAAAAAGCTTGTGTTTACGATGGTTGCCTCCCGCTTTGTCCGGCCGGGATCAAAACTCAAGATTTTTGAGCATTGGCAAAACCGTTTTTTCCCTGAAATGCTTTGCGGGGATAGTGAGCTTCATCAATTTTATCGGGCGGTTTCGATCTTGGCGGAACACAAGGAAGACATTGAGATGAGCCTGTTCTGGCAAGATCGTGATTTGCTCAGTGAGGAAGTCGATGTCGTTCTCTACGATCTGACCACATTGCGATTTGAAAGCACGAAGGCCGTTGGCCTGCGGCAGTTTGGCTACTCCAAAGAGAGACGCAGTGATTGCACCCAGGTTGTCTTGGGGCTTTTGGTCAAGCCCGATGGGGTTCCCTTGGGCTTTGAAGTTTATCCCGGCAATACCTTCGAAGGGAAAACGGTAGCCGATATCGTCAAAAAAATGCGGGAGAAGTTCCGTGTGAGGCGTTTTATTTTTGTGGGCGATCGCGGTCTTTTCTCACGCAAGAACCTCGAAGTCATGCGTGGACCCGAGGGGCAAGCCAACGGCGAATTTATTGTCGGCATGAAGCTTGGCGTATTCAAGGATCGGCATGACGAGTTCTACGATCTATCGCGTTATACACACATCAGCGACGAGTTGGCTTTTTATGAAACAGACCATGAAGGTGATCGTTGCATCATCACTTGGTCGCGGGCCAGAGCCGAACGGGATGTCAAGGCAAGAGAAGATATTTTGAACAAAATCAGAAAGAAACTCGCCAAAAAGAAAATCACCGCCAAAACGTTTGTCACCAACACGACCTATCAACGTTATGTCATGGGACTTAACGACAATAAAGACTTCACACTCAATGACAAGGCGATTGCCGATGATGCCAAGAAAGACGGCTTTTTCGGCGTGCTCACCAATGTTAAAGACATGGCTGCCAAGGATATCGTGGCGCATTACAAAAGCTTGTGGATCATCGAGGATGCCTTTGGAGAAATCAAGGGCAGCTTAAAAGCCAGGCCGGTGTTTCACTGGAGCGACCAGAATATCATCGGTCACTTGATGATGTGTTTTCTGGCTTATCTTTGCGAGGCGCTGATGACCAAAGCGCTTAGGGAAAAAAATCTGATGCTGGATTCCCCCGCCATTAAAAAAGAAATCATCCAACCCAGACCTTTGACCGTGATCGAAGCCATGCGCGAATTGCAGGAAGTCCGAGCTATTCCGGTTCAAATCCGTTCCACCACCATGTGGGTCAGAACGGATATCAATGGCAACGCCAATAAACTCTTTTCAGCTATTGGACTCAAGGTGCCGCCCAAAGTCCTTCACATTACCAAAAACCAAAATCCTGCTGGCACAAGGTAGACTCACGCCAATAACTTGCCAATTTATAAAGACTTTTTATTTTCTGGTGTCAAAGTCGGGATCGCCATGCATTGCCACGATACCCATGGGACGGCACTGGATTGCGTGGCTACGGGATTGGAATACGGCATCCGCTCCTTTGATTCCAGCATTGGAGGTTTGGGCGGCTGCCCTTTTGCCCCGGGGGCTCCGGGAAATTTGGCCACGGAGGATTTGGTTTTTTTTCTGGAAAAGAAAGGAGTGGATTGCGGCCTTTCCGGAAAAAATCTGCTCGATATTTTTGACGCCTCGCGGACAGGAGACCTCGTCAATCAGTCAAAAACATGGAAGGCTCTTACGGGCAAAAAACGTAAAATTTAGCTTCCAAACCTCTCCCTCAAAGCTTGTTTTGAAAAGTTTCCGACCCGGCACAGGGCCTTGACTGTTTTTTGGTTTTTTAGATCATCCTTTTCAAGCCGTATCATATACTTTAAAGCCACCCGATAACGGTCGGAAGCAACATCCACCTTGCGGATCCGCATTTTTCCGGTTCGTGTGTCGAGAAAATTCTCAAAAGGCAAGGGGGCCACACTTCCCTCGCGACGGATGGAAATGACGGCCCCGCTTCCCCCATCGAGAAGATGCCGCACAGCGCCGTAACCTAAGTCCCGACTTTGACACTTGTTCTACCTCAATCGCCCGCAAACGCAGTACTGGCGTGGGGTCATGTTTTGATTTTGCGAAAACCTGCTGAACAATCTTGCATGAGATGCTGATTTTCTGGGGGTTTG
>JACQWH010000013.1 GCA_016209345.1 Candidatus Uhrbacteria bacterium | reverse complement strand
GATGGTGTACGGCTTTGGCTCAGTGAAAAAGATCAAAACAGTATTGAGCCGGGAACATCGCCTCTTATCGATGAGTGGCACTGGATCACGGTGCCGGGAGTGGACTATACCGGAAAGAAAAAACTTGAGGCGGGGCGCCGACATTTTATTCAAATGGAACAGTTTGAGATGAGAGGATATGCCCGAGCGCGGCTCTCATGGTCAAGCGCGCATCAGCAAAAAGAGATTGTGCCTCAAAGCCAGCTCTACTCCGCGCCTGAGCCGGTCGGACCGCCCCCGGGAAACGGCACGGGCTTGCGCGGACGATACTATCGCGGAGGAAATACCGCTTATGATCATGCGCTCCCCTATCCGGCGGTTGAGCGCATCGATCCGGCGATTGATTTTGCCTGGAGTTATGGCATACCATACTACTCCGTCCCCGCCGATGGTTTTTCCGTTCGCTGGGAAGGATATGTCCAACCCCAATACGATGGCGACTATACGTTCTCGCTCCGCGCCGACGACTCCGCGCGGCTATGGGTGGAAGAATCGCAAATCTATGACGACATGCCCACCCTTATCGATAAGGGGAACGATGTCTTTGCCGAACATTCGGGAACGAAAACGCTTCGCCGCGGCCAACTCTACCATATCCGCGTCGACTACTCGGAGCTTACCGGCGACGCTCGCGTTCGGCTTTCATGGTCGCACGCCAAGCTCCTCAAACAAGTCATACCACAATCACAGTTCTATCCGCCCGGTACGCCTGTTCTTTCACCAAACTGAAATCATTGTTGCCCTCTCATTTTACCATGAGTTTTTTGAACTCTTCCACCATGGGTACCTGCTCGGATTCCAGCCCGTACTGCTCGGCGGTATAGTATGCCGCCCAGTCGGCAAGGACGAGCGATGAAAACATGCGCATCAATCGTGTCGTTCCGCTCATCCGAATATTCTCACATGCAAGTCCGCGCCGCACATAGAGCCGTTTCAATATATCCATTCTCTTGATAATGCGCGGGTGGTCGGCGTCATCATGAAGCAACAGCACGGAAAATCGCTTTGATAATTTCTCCGTCGACGGCGCAATATCAAATCCTGTCATTTCATTGTGGTTCAGCTCCGGCAAGACGTTATAAAACGCGGGAATCTTTCCCGTTTCGTTGAATTTTATCTTCCAATTATACGCGATCGATTCATTGACGTTCGATGCGTAGACAATGGGAACCAACCCCCTAAGACGACGTGCGAGCAGCTTTCCTTTTTGTTCATACGCGAGCGGTTTGAGCGTTTTTGCCAAACGGGAAAAATCGTCTGCGGCATTGTCCAGCCCCATCAGAGCTGCCAACGCCTTTATGCTAAACCCCAATGCGGATCGCGGTTGTATACCGGTATCAGGCATCCGCACGTACGGAACGTTTGCTTTGCAGGCCATCTTTATAAGCGCTCCGCCCACTGAGAATGCCGCCCGATCGATTCCCTGTTTTCCCGCCCGGTGAAATGCGTCGAGCGTTTCCTCGGTGTTCCCTGAATATGAACTGGCGATAAACACAGTGTGCTTTCTTTTTTCCGGAGCAATAAAAGGAATCCCATAGTCGCAATGCACCTCCAGCGAAAGTGTTGGATCGTAGCCCTTCAACACATCTGCCGACAAGTGCGAACCGCCCATTCCCGCAACGATTACGTGCCGATATTTTTTTCGTGATGGTCGCTCAACGGTAGGCGCGTAATAAAACTGCTTTGCAAACTCGACAATGGCATCTCTCATCATATGGTTTTCAGTATATAATCAATAAGTAATTTTGCAATGTTGCGCGGCTGTCCCGATACGGGCACATGGTGCATGTCGATATACGGCTTTGAGTTGGCCTCAATGATACCGCATTTCTGATCGCGCCATGACTTTGATACATCCTGAAAGAGCGCATCAAACCCAACCAGCGGCGCGTCCCATATCTTCGCTGCATCTTCAAAAAGTTTTTTGTTTTCCGGATGCATCTCGTCAGTACGGTCGTGAATATCTGCGCCGGCCCCAAGAATGACTTTTGCGTGGAGATATACCTTCTCCCCGGCGCGGGGAACGCTATCCGGCGTCATGCCTCTCGACGCAAGAAGCGCGGCTGAGGCGCAAGAAAGGGAGACATGATGAAGCGTGGTATTTTTCTGATGCGCAGATCCCCTCCGAGGATCTGTATTTTTTTTAGCAACCAACTCATGGATATTTTGTATTTCGTCCCCCACCACGTTTGGCGCCTCGCGCAAACAACATCCCGCGACGACCCCGCCAATGACTGTGATGCGAAATACGCACCCATCTATGTATCGCTCAACGATACATTCGTTTGCTATCATTTTCGCACTTTTTACCGCGTGGCGCAAATCATCTCCGTGCGTGATATTGCATGTCGTATGTTTGCTAAGCGATCCGCACCGCGGTTTGACGACCACCGGATACCCAAGATTGTCTGCCGCCGCCACTGCATCATTCACTGTTTTGCAGAGCATGCCATCCGGCGTCGGAAGGTTGTGTTTTTTCAACGCTTGCTTTAATACAAATTTGTCCGAGAATGGCACGTCATCCCCCCGCAGCGAGATAGCGGGCAATTCATCGAACACGATTTTCTTTCCGGCCAATTCCAATGAAAAAAATTTCGTGCACCGTCCGCGACACAGAAATACCTTCATCGGCATTCCCCGCTTCTGCGCTTCACGAAAAACAACCAGGGTGCGATTATATATTTGCGGCTCAAGCTCCTCGGTGATTTCGCTCTCCTTGAAAATATGAAAAAAAATACACGCGCGAAGAAGCACCGGCGTAAATGCGTTTTCAATTTTTTTAAAAAACAACAATCTTTTTAGCGGAAAAAAAAGCGCATCAAGACAACGGTCGACATGCTGCATCACCCTATCAGAAACATGCCGTGCGTCAGACGGGAGCGGATCGCAATCGAGACACGAACGATATATAAGCAGCGTCTTCATGGGTGATACGATAAAAGCGAGACGAATAGGTAGAGATTGGCACACGAAGATACCATAATGATTGTCCTGAGGCGCGGTGAGATATGCTTGTTTCGCTCTTTATATTCCTTGAAAAAAAGCAAAAAAAGAAATGGAAAAAAATCAAGCGCGTACCGGTAGCCGAACTGCCAGTACCCAATGCCATAATACAGGAAAAGCGGAAGCGCTGTAATGCCGATAGAAAAAATCAAGAGTTTGGTTTGTATGCTTTTGTATTTGAAAAAAAACAAAAGAAGGAGATAGGGTGACGTGAGAAACATGCTCATCCCCCATGGATCGGAACGAAAGAACGGAACTGCCCATGCGCCGTCCGAGAACACAAGCGACGGAAGCGCAAGGAGCGAGTAATAGATATTTCCCGGTATATGGGCGATATTGAAAAGCCCCTGCGCTCGCGCAATAATAAGTTCGGGGATGGCAAGCGTCTGAAGAAGATACCCCGTCTCAAATGGTGTGCCAAACCGCGCATAGTTGTACCATCCGAGCAGAATGCCCATCCCGACCATAGGAAGGAGCAGTCCCCGCAGTGAAGCTACTTTCTCACGCAGAGGCATTCGGGAAAAAATGATGTCGCCGAGAAAAAAAAGCACCCCAAAAACGGCGGTAGGCCGCGCTGCCATAGCAAGACCGACAAACAACCCCATCAAGCCGTATCGTTTTTTTCCCATGAATTCATGAATCGCCAAAAACAAAAAAAATACAGTGACAACGTGGGCAAAAAACGAATAGTTGGGAATGAAAAATACGCCCAAGAATACTGACGCACAGCAAAAAGCCAGAACGCCATACCATGCGTCGCGCGCGTCAAAATCAAGAACGCGCATGATGCGAAAACATAAAAAAGCAATGCTCGCGCCAAGAAAAAATTGAAGATACCCCTGATAAAACACGCCGCCAAACAGCGAAAATACAAACACGCCGGGCATCAAAAGAACTGCCGGAAGAGGCCCGAACGGCCAATAATACTTCCCGTTCCACGGGGCAGTGTCGTAGGTGCTGCCGCTAACAAGATCCAGCCGCCCCGCAAGAAATGATCGGGCAAGATCAACAAACGATTGGTCACCCGTATATGAAAGATTCAAGACAAGGGCGATTAAAAAATATACGCAAAGAAAAATAGCCGCGACATTTCGCCTCTGCAAAATAATGCTCCTAATAAGCCGACGTGCTCGTTTTGCCGTATCAATCATATAGTATTGACCTTCGCCTATTCGATGAGGGTATGTATTCATATATGCAATACATCTCATCAGAAATTGTGGTGGACTGCCCCATACATCCAAGCGGCCTGAAAAGATGGGAGAGCTCTGCCGAAACGTCTCGATCTCTGGTATCGCGCAGTATTAATATGCCTCTTATATAGTGCCCTGTATAAAATCCGCGCTCAAAGCGATTGACCACTTCCTGAGCGGAAAGATCCCGATTCGATGAAGAGATTGCATCTGTTCGATTCCATAGCATAAAGCTTCTTTCTTCGTTGTCTTCGAGTGAAAAAAATCTGACTCTACCGACGGGGGCATCAAGAAGTATTGGCGTCGCGTACGTGGCCGGATATGTTGCGACAAACGTACTGCCTCCCATAAACCCCCGCCCGACAAGGGCGTGCCGCACATATCCTGATGAAGAAAATGGAAATATCATCTCATACGCATATGCAATCGGCGTTGCAATAATTTGTGGCAGAAGAAAAAAAGTAAGGATAACTGATACGCGAATCGGCCTATTACCCATGTGAATTGTTGTGTCAAATCCCCGTGAATAATATGCCGAAATCCATGCAAAAAACATAAAAAGAATAAATATAATCCCGCTGTGGCGCGCTCCTTCAAAATATTTAAAAAAGAATACTGCCAATACCAAAAAACTGGTCAAGCCGTATATGATGAGTGGCACCCTCGCTATGCGCCTCATTACAAACAATGAAAACGGATACAACGCAATCCCTATGACAAGAAACACAGACCGTATTCCTTCTGACAAAAAATACTGCAAATATGGTAATCCATGTGACGGCGCAATAGGATGAATGTCAGGAAGTAACATAGCATTTGAATTCCAAAAATGAATTCCTTGTATCGGTATTGGCATAAATGCTTCGAATAGTGCGCCCACGACTATTCCAACCCGAAAAAAATCGATGTGCCATTGCTGAACATTTCCATTTAAATCAAGTGGCGGGAGGAGCTGCGCAACGGCCAACAATACACCGGAAAAGGCAATGCCAAAACCATACATAAAATATTTTCTCAACCCGGTATACCCGGTCGAGCAGATACCTTCAATAGTGTATGAGCATGCCAATACAAAAGCCGTAATGGTACCAAACAGCGTGGTCTGCGCCAAAAAAGCCACAGAACAAGCATAGAGAATTGGTCTCCTGAAACGCTTGCCATAGCAGAGCGCGCAGACAAAAATGAGTAGCACAAAAAATCCATAACTGCGCGCAATGGCTCCGTATTCATAGACCATGAAATATCCAAAAACAAAGAGCAACCTATTGAAAAAAGAGAAAGGCGCCTTTTTTAAAAATACATATGCCGCGCCCGTGACGATACTAACGTTCAGCAGCTGCGCGCTGGAAAACGGTAGCCCCAGTTTTGCAAACGGCATCAACAACAGATGCCATAGCAGGGGGGTTCCTTCGTATCCCCCCATCCGAAGCAAGGCAAGAATATTCGGCGTATCCCGCGCTATGAGCCATGCCTGCGCTTCATCGCGCCATGGTTCGTGATGCATGACAAGAATGCCGGTCGCAACCGCAAACACGAGCGTGCCCAGAGCCGCGCGATAGCGAAAACAAAAAACTACGATTGGCGATTGTCTGATTCGTGATAGTCCTGCTCGGTATTGATCTCCCATATATTCTCTTTGTCTTTCCTTCCGTTTATGATGTTTTCAACGGCGGCCATGGCGGTAAGCATGGAATGATCCTGATTGTTATATTTATGCATCCCGTTCCGGCCGACAAGAAATAAATTTTCAAACGAATCGAGAAATTTTCTCACCTCGTAAAATTGCGCGTATGCGCCCGTATAAGCCGGGTAGGCATCCTGAACGCGCACGACATGAGCGTCTAGCACGTCGCCGGTCTCAATCATGCCGAGCGCTCTGAGCTCATCTTGCGCAATACACAGCAATTCGTCATCTGATTTTTCCCAAAACCCATCCCTTCGGGAAGAAAAATATTCAAGACCGATCCATGTTGTTTGTTGGTCTGCGACCAGTGCCGGACTCCAATTGTTAAAAATCTGTATCCGCCCAACCCGCACGCCCGGGTCCTGTATATAGAGCCAATTATCCGAAAGGGGGCTATCGGACTTTTCCCCGGCGACACGCATCTTTTTTACCAGCATACCGATTGTAATGAAATCACGATAGGAAAGCCCGCCTGCAATCATACGAACCTTCGAGGGAACCGGCTCGTCCATTATTCCAATAAGTTCCTTGATGGGCATGGTTGAAAAAAAATAATCCGCCTCAACGCGTTTTTTTTCTCCTGTTTTTGCGCACGTAATCTCAATGGCAGTAATACTCGTGCCGTCGTGAATAATCCTTGTACAGTCGGCGCCAAGGGCAATCTCGCACCCCCGCTCAGTTATTTTTTTCGCGACGCGCTCCCATAATTGTCCGGGGCCAAGTTTTGGATAGAGAAATTGTTCTATCAATGACGTTTCCACCCCCTTCCCTTTCTCGTGAATACCGACCATCCGCCTCAACGCATGCATCATTGCCGCGTGCACGGAAAGGCCCTTAATCCTCTGTTTTCCCCACTCCGCGCCCAGCTGTGTGCACGGCACACCCCACACTTTCTCCGTATATGATTTGAAAAACATCTCGTAGAGATTTTTTCCAAAGCGGTTGATAAAAAAATCTTCAAGATTTTTTTCAGGATTCCTTGGAAATAATCGCGCGCCCAGGTATCCGAAAAAAATTCTGCCAACCGTCCCCAACCCAAGCCGTCCAAGCGTTTCGGCAGTAATCGTAAGCGGGTAGTCAAAAAGCTTCCCACGATAATAAATCCGCGACTTGCGGGGACGGACCAGCATCACGTCGTCATCGTTCCCCGTGCTTATGCCGGGCGCAAACGCAATGCTGTTTCGCTTCCCCTGATATGCAGTATCTATCCGCGTGTCGTCCCGCTCTTCAAGGGGCATCATGGAAAGCCACCACCGAACCACGCGATCTGATTTTGAAAAAAAACGGTGCCCGCCGATATCCATGCGGTTGCCCTTATATCTCACCGTTCTGGCAAGCCCGCCGATCGCATCGCTCTTTTCAACGATTGTCGGCGTGATGTGTGTGTTTGCGAGCAATTCATACGCCGCGGTAAGCCCTGCCGGTCCCGCGCCGATAATGCAAGCTGTTTTCTTTTCGGGCATAGTCATTGTTATTTTTTATCAATAACTCAACACTATCCCCCCATCACAGAACATGTTATTCACTATACAACCATTCCCTGTGTGGTAGGGTTGTAGGTATTAAGGCACTGTAATGAAATAATATTCTCCAAGGAGTACTATAGCTATGAATGGTCAGATTGTACAGGACGCGTTCGCTATCGACAAAAAAAAATTTCTGTTCGTCACCCTGGAAGCATCATCAACTGATCTTGCATGGACCATTGCGAAAGAAGGCCACGATGTGAAAATGTACATTGATGAGCGGGAGGAGAAAGATGTTGGCGACGGCTTTTTTGAAAAGGTTGACAAGTGGGAACCGCTCATAGAGTGGGCCGATGTTATTGTTTTTGATGATATCGGGTTTGGAAAAATCGCTGATACTCTTCGAGGACAAGGGAAACGTGTTGTTGGCGGAAGCGAATATACGGACCGCCTTGAAACCGACCGCGAATTTGGCCAGTATCAATTAAAACTTGCCGGGTTGAATGTATTGCCGCATTGGGATTTCGACGATTTTGAAAAAGCAATTGAATTTATAAAAGCTCACCCCGGCCGCTATGTATTTAAGCCATCCGAAGAAGAAAATCATGTGAGCTGGGAAGTGAAAAGCTTGCTTACCATCGGGGAAGAAGAGGACGGACGCGACCTTATAGAAATATTGGAGCAGAACAAAAAAACATGGTCAAAAAAAATCAAACGTTTTCTGCTTCAAAAGTATGTTTCCGGTGTTGAAATCGCCGTTAGCGCCTTTTTTAATGGGTCTCATTTCATTACCCCCGTCACTATAAATTGCGAGCACAAAAAACTATTCCCGGGAGATATCGGCCCATACACTGGCGAGATGGGGACACTTGCATTCTGGGTCGAGCCGAATGATTTCTTTAATGCCACGCTCGCCCGCATGGGCGAAAAACTCAAAGAAGCTGGCTATGTTGGATCAATTGATATTAACTGCATTGTAAACTCGCGCGGCATTTACCCGCTCGAACTCACAACGCGTTTTGGATACCCCACGATAAGCGTGCAAATTGAAGGCGTTCTCAGCCCCTGGGGTGAATTTCTCTACCATATCGCGTCGAGAAACAATTATCGCCTGAAAGTTAAAAGGGGGTTTCAAATTGGAGTGGTTATCGCGGTTCCTCCGTTTCCGTTTAACGACCCCGAAATTTTCCGAATTTACAAAGATATTTCTGTATTTTTCAAAAAATCTCATACCGAAGGTGTTCGGCTCGGAGAGATAAAAAATGTTGACCAAACCTGGAAGCTTGCCGGAGAAAACGGATATGCTCTTGTTGTGACTGGCTCAAGCTCAACCGTGGAGGGAGCGCGTAAGCAAACGTACAAGCGCGTTGAAAATATCGTTCTCCCAAACATGTTGTATAGAACAGACATTGGGCTGAAATGGTATCGTGAGAGCGATCGCCTTCATACATGGGGCATCCTCTAGGGCTGTTTCGACAATGCTACTGCCACACATCCGAAAACCAAAGAGGAGAACGATCGTCCGGAGCACCGTTATAGTTGACAGTGATTTCTTCTCCCTTTTTAATCGTCTTGAGGGAAAAAAATAGTATCGCGTGTCCGGCGAAGCGATATCGCGCGTTTGGCGTGTATGAGTGGTTGTACAGTGATCCGTTCCCAAGGGCAATCGCGCCAGCCCCATTCTTCCATCCAAAATAGTAATTATACAAAAAAGTTTTATCGACGGAAGGGATGTCTTTTTTCGGAATGAGGAGAATTTCACACCGCTCAATAGTGCGCCCCTTTGGGATTGCTTTTACCGCATACACGCCCCTGCCCCGTTTCTTGTCAGCGCGAATAATGGTCGCGCAACGCGCCGATGATGTCTGTGCCATATTATTTCCAGTCGTCGCTATATGTTCGATAATCCACGAGGAGCTCCTCCCCCTCTTTAATATCGCGCAGCGTATAAAAAGTCATATCGCCTTTCTCTTCCCGCGCTTCAAGATTCGGCGCTTCGGAAGAATGGTTTACAAAAAAAGATATGTTCAGGAGGTTTAACGTTTGTGTTGGGATCAAATATGCTCCATCCTCCGTGACGCAAAAATCACGAACCATCTCTTTGACGCCCTCCGGCATAGTAGGATCATCTGACAATTGTTTTTCGAGAAGCCGTGCATAGTCTAAAATTGGCGTTCCGGGGAATGGATCAATTCCGCTGGGGATACCGCGTATCGCAAACACACCAACGCCTCGTCCTTGAGATGATTTTATCCGACAATATATATTTTCTCTTAAATCCTCTAAGACCTCTTCAATACTCATAATGGATATGGCATACAAATAATCCCACAACAACATGAAGCGGGATTATTTAATTTCGGAGGAAATACTATTTCTTTCCTGCCTTCTTTTTTTTCGCCGCTTTCTTTTTTGTTGGCATGCGTATCACCCCCTCCTTGTTATATGTCATTCCCGCGAAGGCGGGAAGCTAAACCCATAACAGTATACCATACGGGGGGTATTTTTATTTTTCTCCTGTTGATAAGTATGTTAGCGTATTACACTCTTCGTCCCATAATACGCCTTCACGTCCTCGCCCCACCACGGTTTTATGTCTTTTTGCGAAAAACCAAGCCGCTCAACCATGGCTTTTAGTTTTTTTTCAGACGGTGCTTCTATTTCAAGAAACCATGGGATGCCGGGGAGTTTGTCAATCTCGAACTTCACTGAGCCAAGCGTATATTCAATACGATGTTTTATGCCACGCGCTATCTCCCGATATCCAAGTGTCAAAAGCATGGCGCGAGCAGACTCAAATTCAACAGGCGTTTCTTCTTCGGTACTCGTCTTGGCATTCTTCGTTCTGACAAAATTTGATTTTACGGTCAGCTCGCCACATTCACCTTTTTTGCGAAGACGCAAAATAATTCCCCTTTTTTTCAGCTGATGTTTTTGCGTATCAAAATAGCGAATACTAACATTCCCATCGAATACTTTTTTTGCCCCAACCGCGCGGAGCTTTTTTTCAAGCGCATCTTTATTGATTTCCAAAATTTTTGCTTCGATTTCTTTCATACACCCTGTTACGTAAAAAACCGATCGAGTGAAATGCCACACGTCGCCTGTCCGCGATACTTTTCCTCGATGTTCTTTTTTGCCAGCGGAAAACGATCGCTTACACAGCCGTTTCGAATCGCTTCGTCCGCTTCCATATATGCCGTCAACTCATCAGCCATCTTCACCAGCTCTCCTTCGCACGGATCGTACTTATCGTCATTATACAGGTCGCGAATTTCCATACACGACACAAAACGCTCTTCGCCATTTATCACTACGCGATTGCGTGTATCAATTTCGGTAAAAAGCCGCACTTCAAGATGCACGTCCTCGGGCAACAGCGGATACACTCTCTTTTCCATCTCGCTTTTTTCATACTCGACCACCAGATCGCGCAGGCCCTCTACCGACCTTTTAACATTGGTAATAATATCACGAGTGAGCGTCTCGGGAAAATCATGAAACAAACCGGTAAAAAAATTGTTGTAGAGCCGCCTGTCGCACGCATTGTTTTGGAGCGAAAAAAGATACGACAGCAATCCGACGAACAAGCAATGGCTCAGTACCGACGTTTTTGGGATGCGATGAATGTATGCCCAGCGCTCGTGAAATCTCAGCTGGCCGCACAGATCGACAAAATGCCGCGTCGATGCGTGCAGCGCCAGTTCTTTGAGGCCCTCAAGGTCGCCGTAGCGCTCAATTTTCCTCTCAAGGCCTTCGCGAATTTCAGACATCTCAAACCCGTGAGGATCTGCCCGCTCGATAATATCAAACTCCCACCGAGTCGCCAAAATGCTTGACGCCTCAAGAATACGCGCCTCAAGCGAAAGCTCCTGTTGCGAAAAATACGTATGAAATCGATCAACGAATCCTTCTCCCAGCGCGGTAAGCGGAGGGTCAAGCTGAGAAAAAACATAATCGTTGAGCTGCCGATACTTTTCCTTGTCATGGCGAATCATACCGATAACAGTTGGTTTCAGGTCGGTAAGCACGGTCTTTTGCAGCAAGGAAAATAATCCCCCCTCAATGATGTCGCGCCACCGTACCGGGCACACGCGCTCCTGACACGCGCCCAACACATATGCGATAAACATCTTGTGCGCGGCTTTGTCAAATTCGATAAAATCAATCGGGCGCATGCGATCGTTCCACCGTTTGATATAGTGGGCGGAGAAGAGTGTCCGTACGAGATCGGGGGTGATCATACTAAAATGAGGGTAGAGGAATTAGGATCGAGGGGTGAGAGCGGAACCAAAGAGCAGCCCCTGCAGTTCGCGTCGCTTTTCTGCATCGTACCGAGCGCGGAGCAATAGCTCTCGCATACATTCATGCCGAAATGTTGGCTCGTCTGACAACAACAGGAATTCATCAAACGACAAAAATCGTAATTCAATCTTCTCGCCGGCATCGAGCTTCATCTCATTTTTTTTATCACATTTTCGCGCGACGTAGAGATAATACGTAAAGGAAACATGGTGGGGCGGACTGTCCTTTAGCACCAGCTCCCAATCCTTTGATTCATATCCCGTCTCTTCAAGCAGTTCCCGTTGCGCGGCGTGAAGGGGATCTTCCCCGTCATCGACTCGTCCGCCGGGAAGCGAATAAAATCGACCCACATGCGGCTGATCCTGAATCTGGATAATAATCGTGTTCCCGCTCACCGGGATAACGGCACAGGAATCGGGCCGCACTGCCTTTTCAAATATTTTCATACCCCCATCAAAAAGAACCTGCTCCCATTGCCAAATCTCAAAGAGCGCTCCTTTAAAAACTCTCTGCGCGGATTGCGGTATTCCTTCGGGCATATATTATAGCAAATAATCCAATATCACGCGGAAGTCCTCTTTTCCTTTTTCCTGGTCTACCGCGTGTGTCGCGACTTGACGCAGCTTCTCCTCGCCATTAAACGCAATGGATGTCCCCACGGCTTTCGCGACATGCACGTCGTTATCTCCGTCGCCGACAAACGCGCAATCCTTCAGCGGCACGCCGTAGTGCGCGGCAATCTCTTGGGCTGCGCGTATTTTCCCTTCAAGTCCGTGTTCTTCAAACTCCCAGTGAGAAAGGACTCCATGCTCATCCCAAAAAAATCTGCTGCTCGCGCGCGCATGGCCCAGCCCCAATTCCTTCATGGCCTTTTCCGCCTGTTCGTAAAACCCACCCGTGATGACTCCGGTGCGGATGCCGCTTCCATGAAGCGCCGTGAACGTCTCTTTTACTCCGGAAACATACCCCATCGAATTGATTGTTTGATCAAAAAAATCTTTCGTTATTCCCTCTTTTTTAAACAGCGCGCTCGTATCCTCCATCCAGGGAAGATATGACGCGTATTCTCCGCGCCTCCATTTTTTATAATGTTCAAATTCCGCGGCATTCACCGCCGGACCCATGCGCTCGGCAAGGAGCGCCCATGCGCTTACCGACCGACTTCCGTCCGCGCGAATTCCCACCCCCTTAAAAAGAGTTCCCTCCATGTCGAACAATACGATTTTTATATTATTTTCTTTTTTCATAGAGTTTCCCACGCACTACGATATCATGCGCATACGGCGAGTCAAATCAGCGTGCCGATCCCCCTACTTATTTTTGTCTGACTTGCAACACCGCGGCGCGAACCGCTCCTTGCGCGGCCGGCTTCATGCGCGTCCGTGCCTGTTTTACTGTTGCTCCCGGACCAATGATCCCAAAACCGACCGGCTTGCCGGCGGCGAGCTGGAGTTGCATAAGCGTATGATACACTACGTATCCCATGACCTCACCGTGCAAGGTCTCTCCTTTTTCAATAAACCCGAGTACAACAACAGCGTCAACGCCCTTTTTTTGAATCAACCGTTTTACCGCCAAGGGCATTTCAAAACACCCGAGCACCCGAACGACCGCATGCACCAGCGCACCGATATCGCGCACTGTTTTTTCTGCTTCCTCAACCATCGTATCGGCAATCACTTTGTGAAACTCCGCCACGACAATGGCTATATTGTTTTTCTTCATAATTCTTCATTTACTAATTGTTGTGTGTACCCAAGCGCAACCAATTTCTCGTATGCGTGCCATACGTTCTCGGGTATCTCCTGGGGTATTTGCCACCCCTTCTTTGGATAGATTTTTATACGCTGAAGATCGCCAACCAGTGCATTGATCATCAATTCCCTTGATATGCTCGCGTTCGGATATTCCTCGAATGAAATCGGTGGAGACGTCACGACAATCTCTTTCTCTGGCCACCAATGCTTCATTGTTGCATACATACGACGCTCCATATATGGCTTATGGACAACAATAAGTGAGTGGCATTGTATTCTCTTCTCTTCAAGAAGTCTTCTTGTAAATATCACATTTTCAAATGTCGACGTCGCGCCCGTCTCTAAAAGTACGTTCTCTTCCGGCACCCCTTTTTTCAAAGCGATGTCGGCAAAAACCTCTGCTTCCGGTTTTTGGAATTGATGTTTTGAAAAACGTCCAAATCCTCCCGAAAAAATAATGCACGGGGCATAGCCCCTCAAAAACAAATCCGCCGCATATTCTGCAAGCCGCGTGTCCGTTGCTCCAGGAGAAAGAATGCAATCCGCTTTTTTAAGCGGCTGATGCATGAGCATGTAATCCCAAATTGTTTTTGCGAGATCATCAACTTCTTCCATATATTATTATGCCGCCCCGCACCTGATAAAAAGAGCGGTCATATCATCGGGATGTGATCGGTAGCGACGCCTCTTACTTATGGCATATGCGCGGGTAACAAGCTCATGCGCAATCTTGTCAGGGTTCTTATGAGATCGGCAGTACATTTCAATTTCATTTGTTGTTAAATTACTGTGAATCCCATCACTGGTTATAAGCAGTGACTCCTCCGTTTCAAGTGCAACCTGATGAATCCTCGGGGTAATGCGCCGAGGTGCATTCCAGTCGCCAAAACCAAGCGCCTGACTCAATTCATTATATTTATAAAACCTCTCTATGTTTGAATCTTTTGGTTTTGATGTAATACGTCCAGCCCTATCTTGTATTTTCATCATTTCCTGAACGCCAAGTATCCCTTCGGCTCTCAAAATACCGTCATCGAGTGTTAGACATTCGATACCGTTATCTTTTTTTAGTTTATAGACTCGACTATCACCAACATTGCCGACAACTACTAAATGACCGCCTTTACTCACCTCACAAAACTTCACAACGGATGCTGTCGTTGCGCCACAATCCCTTTTATCTAACCCTTCAATAATAATCGAATGCACTTCTTGCAATATCCGCTCCATCTCCTTTGCCGTATCATTTGAAGAAAGTCCCAAATCTACTAATGCGAACTTTTCGGCAATGAGCTGTGCCGCTTTTTCTGCCGCTTTGCCCTTATCATGAAACTGGCTCACGCCATCAAAAACACCGAAAAGCCCGATCGTAGGTTCAGCCAACGATCGGTCATCAGAATAGTCTGGATGCCGTGAATTTGGGAAAGAGGCAATACCAAAAAGTATCCTCTCGCTCGGATCTCTATCGGCTCTTGTTGTCATATTAACTCAAACTAAACACTTCCCTTCTTTCGATCTTCTACGTCCTGCAAAATTTTGGTGTATTCATTAACGGTTGACAATCTGCTGTCAATAAGGTCGATGAGTTCTTCTCGAAATTTTTCTTGTATATCAAGTGCGTCGGCTTCTGTACGAATAGTTTCAAGGTACGTGCAAAAATTCTTAAAGTCGGGCAATAATGTGCCGCTTCGGGTGAGATCAAGGGGCGCACTGTCTTTTCTTGACGAATCGATAAGCGCGTTGAATTTCGTGTTGACCTCGCCGAGTAGGGCGTCATACGATCTTTTTGGCGGCTCTGTTGCTTCGGTACTCATAATGTACTGTTAATTATGTGTCTAAAGTAACTCAATGATTGTTCGGCAAAACGCCGGCAGGTCAGACAGCTTGCGGGATGTAATAAGGTTTCCATCCCGAACCACTTCCGCATCGCTCCAGGTCGCACCCGCATGAACCATGTCGGATTTTATCGCAAAGAATGATGTGGTGTTTTTTCCGCTTACAATCTCGGCGGATGCGAGCATCCATGGCCCGTGACAAATTGCCGCAACAATCTTTCCTTTTGTGTTCATGTCGCGAACGAACTGCACCATGTGCTCGGACCGCCGCATATAGTCAGGCGCAAATCCACCAGGGATAATGAGCGCATCAAAGTCGTCTGCTTTCACGTCGTTGATATCCTTGTCAACTTTCGCGGGATATCCATATTTACCGTGATATTCCTGTGCAGTCCCCGATCCGACGATCGTTACTGTAGCGCCCTCCTCTGTAAGGCGATAATAGGAATACCACAACTCCATATCCTCATACTTCTGCTCTGCAAAAATCGCAATGTGTTTTCCTGATAGTTTCATATTGTTTTCTTGTTTTTGTTAGCCGTTATCGAAAATAATTATCAATAGAAAATGTAAGCTGCTCCATGAAAAGACGTTTCATGTGATATACATTTGTTCGCTCATAGATTACAATGATCGCCTTGCGGTATTCCGTAACATCAATGTTTCGATAGGAAAACGGGTAATAGTCATAAGCAAAGAGAATGGCGTTGGCAAGCATGCGCCCCGTCCGCTTGTTCCCGTCTCCAAATGGTTGGAGGTATGGAATAAGGCATGCGGCGATAAGCGCCTTTTCCGGCGGATACGACGCATGATTGATTGCCGCAACTACGGCATCAAATAGCGGTTTTAGTTTAGCTGTCTGCGGAGGAATGTAGCGGGTACCGGTAATACGCACCTGCTGATTTCGAAGACCCAACGCAACATCCAGGCCATGAGTAAGGCACCGATGTAGCTGAATAACAAGAGCTTTGGTGAGTGTTAAGAATCGTATCATTCATATACTGTAATCGTATCACAAATGATACGATTACTCAAGACAAAAAATCCTTCATTTTTTGAATTGCTCGGGCCCTGTGCGAAAACATATTCTTTTCCTCACCCGTCATCTCCGCAAACGTTCGTCCATCGCCTTCGTCTGGAACAAAGAGCACATCATAGGGCAAGTGAGGGTGAGCAGTGCCACGAGCAGCTTCGAGAATATGTCCATCCACCCTTCCCTCGAAAAAAAACTCTTTACCTTCGGGAGAAATAAGCGCAACAATGGCTGTAAAGTGTGCCGCTCGCCGAACCGGCGGGATTCCTTTCATTCGCTCAAGGGTATACGCAACATGATCCCCTCCTTCGCCGAGCCAGCGCGCGGTATGAATACCGGGCTCACCATCAAGCGCGTCAATGAAAAGTCCCGTGTCCTCTCCGGCCGTCCAACCGTGAACCCTTTCAAAAACAAAGCTTGCTTTCTTAAGCGCGTTTTCCTGTAACGTCTTTCCGTCCTCTGTTATTTCCTCTGCCACGCCAACTTCCTCTGCGCACAGAACGTCAATACCGCTCTGTGCGAGCAGCACTCGAATCTCTTTTAGTTTCCCGTTATTTTTTGTCGCAAGAACAATGTGCGTATTATTCATACTTGGGTCTATGATCTGGTGATTGCCTAAAGAATGCACATTATGGTACATCATGGCAAATATCCTATCACGCCTTGGTGTCCGGTGCAAAAATGTGCTACGATGTATCAATATGGCTAACGGCATTCTCAAATTTCTTCTGTATGACATACTGCTCGATGCGCTCTATACGCCTGTCTGGTGGTATACGGCAGGGCTCGCAGGAACGCTCCGCTCGCTTGCCCGAGCGGCTGCCCAAGGCGCGCAAATCATCGGTATCGGCATTTGGGCGCGCAGTGTATTCAAACCCATGTACGGGGAATACTCGCCCCAGGGACGCATCGTCAGTTTTTTCATGCGCATTGTCGTACTCCTGTTCATGACCGTACAGATGGGTGTTTGGCTTGGCATTCTTCTTGTTCTTCTCGTTGTTTGGCTCGCGCTTCCCGTCTTGCTTGTCTGGCAGATTATCCGCGTATTTACTCTGCTGTAGTATGCTTGCGATTCCTTCATTTATTCCCTGCCAATCATGCAAAGACGCAAAGGATAAAAACTGCCGTCTCTGCCATGGCTCACTCGGCATGTTCCCGTCCGGAGCGATTGTCTTTTTATGGCGCTATCCCCTTACCCCCTCTCGCTTTCTCCGCATGCGCATAGGACAGATTTTGCGGACAGGCACAGACGTTGCGCTTTTTCTCTTCGGTTTCCTTTCATTTTTTATATTCGCGATTCTCGGAGTGTTTCCTGTCGCGACAACAGGTGCCGATCCCCTATCGCTTCTTTCCTCAGCACACTGGGGAGCAAGATTGTTTTGGGTTTCCCTCGCATTCGACCTCTGGCTCTATTCTCGCATCCGGCGTCAAAGAGTCGTGCGGCCGCGCGTTCTTTCGACAGAGCGCGAACAAGAGCTTTCTTCTCAAAAGAAAGAGCGTGTGTTTTTCCTGGACGAGGCATTTGATACGAACGCGCATCGCGCGCTGGGAGATGCCCTTTCCCTGGCTCAAACCATGAAACATCGGGAGCTCGCGCCTCTTCATCTTTTTGCCGTGCTGCTTCACTATCCCCTTGTCCAGCATGTCGCGAGCCGCATCGCCGTTGATCATACGCGCCTTGCGCAAAGCACGCGCGCCGCGCTTTCCGGCATACCGACCGGCGCGGAAGTACCGGTTCCCACCGACGATTTTTATTCCCTGCTCATACGCGCCTATCGCCATGCGCAAGATGCGCGAAAAACATCCGTCGATGTGCTCGATCTTTTCTCCGCAACAATCGACCACGAAACGCAGGCGCTGGATGTCTTTGAGGAGCTCGGCGTTGACCCGAAAAAAATAGAGCATGTCGTATGCTGGTTTAACCAAGAAAAGGCGTTTCGCCAAGAACTCGCGCAAATACAGGGTGTCGCGGCCTTGCGCCCTCGCGCAGATATCGACCGCGCCATGACCGGCAGGGCAACGCACCTCTTGAATCAGTTTGGCGCCGATCTCACGCGCGGCGCACAGCGCGGCGCCCTCTTTCCGCCGGTTGCGCAAAACGAACTTCTTGATTCGCTCCTTGCAACCGTAGGGTCTACATCAAAAAACATTCTTCTTGTCGGCAACACGGGAACGGGCAAATCATCGCTCATTAACGGCATTGCCTACCGCATGGTCGGCGAGCGCGTCCCCGACCGCCTGAAAGATAAACGATTAGTCAGCATTTCCGCGGGACACTTGGCCGGCGCGCCAAATCCTGCCGGTGTATTTCAGGCGCTTCTCGACGAAGTGCTTGAAAGCGGAAACATTGCCCTTGTCATCCAAAACCTCCACGACTTTACGGAAAGCAAAGGGCTTGCCGGTTTCGATCTTGCAAGTATTCTTGCCGAAACGGTTGAGCGAACAGGGCTTATTGTCTTTGCCACGTCGACCCCGGAGGAATATCATCGTTTTCTTGAAGGGCATCTCATTGGTTCGCTGTTTCAACATGTTGAGGTATTCGAACCGGACGAAGAAAAAACGATTATAATGGTTGAGTCGCATATTCCCTCATTTGAACATCGCTATCATGTCTATTTTACCTATGATGCGATCGCCCAGGCAGTGACGCTTTCCGATCGCTATCTCCATGATTCCTACAATCCGAAAAAGGCGATAGATCTCTGCGAGCAGGTTGCGCTCGATGCGCATTCACCGGCAAAAAAACAGCGCGTTTTTATTACGCCGGAACATATCGCGAAAACGCTCGAGCGCCTCACGAATGCAAAGGTGGGGGCGGTGGGGGCGGATGAACGAGACGTGCTCCTTCATCTGGAAGATGTCATTCACCGGCGGATGATCAACCAGGAAGTTGCGGTGACAGCCGTTGCAAATGCGCTGCGGCGGGCGCGCATGGAGCTGCGCGAAAAAAAACGTCCCGTCGCGGTGTTTCTTTTCTTGGGGCCCACGGGGGTGGGGAAAACAGAACTTGCCAAAACGCTTGCGAGCGTCTATTTCGGATCTGATGACGCCATGATACGCCTCGATATGTCCGAATATCAAGAACTCTCAAGCATCGAACGGCTCGTCGGGCTGACGGGGTCTGATGTGCGCGGAGGCGCGCTCACAGAAGCCGTGCGAAAAAATCCGTTTTCGCTTCTCTTGCTCGATGAGTTGGAAAAGGCAAACCGCGACGTGCTCAATCTTTTCCTGCAAGTTTTCGAGGACGGCCGCGTGACGGACAACGCCGGACACGTCATCGACTTTACCAACACCATTATTATCGCAACGTCAAATGCCGGAGCGCAGTATATTCAGGAGGCGCTGCGCGCCAACACCCCCCGAGAAGAAATGAAGACCCGCCTTCTTGAACAGGAGCTGAAAGTCACCTATGCGCCGGAATTCTTAAACCGCTTTGACGATATCATTATGTTCGAACCCCTCTCTCAAGAACACATCAAACAAATTGCGCGACTTATGGTGGGCCACGCTCAAAAACAAATGGCGGAAAAGGGCGTCCGGTTTGACGTCACCGCTCCGGCACTCGATGAACTGGCGCGCGAAGGATTCGATCCGCAGTTCGGCGCGCGCCCGCTCCGCCGCGTCATACAAAAACGCGTTGACGATATATTGGCGAAAATTCTCCTTGAACAAAAAGTGGGCCGGCGCGACACCATTATTCTCGATGAGGGCGGTGCCTTTCGCGTCGAAAAAGTAAAACACCTCACGGAATCAGGCCGTTAGTACGTCTTGAGGTAGCGAATGTTCGCCGCACTCTTTAATCCGGCGATCCATGCATCAACCTCTGTTGAAAGTTTTTGTTGTTTAAGCTGATCCTTAATCTGGCCGCTCAGCTCTTTCGGATCCTTTCCTTCGGGGACCGTAATGGAGTTATCCTTCATGTACTTGGCGACCTCCTCATCGCTCACTGCGAGCTTGTCTGCAAAAAACTTCTCGACTCTCTTTTGATCCCCCACCTGCTCTCTCAAATCCTCCTGACTCATTCCCTGTTGGTCAAGAATTTGCTGAAGTGTGCCTCCGCGCGCGGCCATCTGGGCTTCTATATTCTTGATTTCAGCGCTTACCTCCTCATCGCTTGCGGTAATATTTTTCTTGTTCATTTCCGCATTCACAAGGCGCTTGATAATCATGGCGTCAAGCGCTTGCTTACCGGATCGTTTTTCGAGCTCGCGAACAACGTCAATGCGGGTGACAGGTTTTCCGTCAACAATCGCAACGACAAAAAGATCCTTGAAGAAAAAAAGTGCTCCCGCAATCACGAGCACAATCACAAGCGCAAGCGCCGTCTTTGTGTTTATTTTTATCACGATCCCTCCAGAAGGCGCGACTTTCTCGCTCGTCCTTGACTCTTCGATCTCTTCCTCTTTCATACGTTCTTCCTTTAATGGTTTCATATACTATTGCTCGCTCTCATGACTTAATGGGTCTAGTATACCACTCAATTCTTTTCTGTAAAATATATGGCTCTTCCGAGTTTTCTGTGGGTATGTTTGTAATTTGAAACTGGTGAAAAATGTTTTTTCCTCCTTCTTTTTTCTCCGTTTACAAACGTCCAACGCTTATTTTTCGTACTAGACCCCGGACACTGCTCGCCATTTGGCGAGCTCCGGGATGAGTCTGTAGCATTTTTCACCAGACTCAATTT